>CAMLPA010000020.1 GCA_946481605.1 uncultured Flavihumibacter sp.
TGAAAGAAAAAGGATTGCGGTCGGTTACATTGCTGCCGCTGGGTTACAGGGATGCAACTCAGGATGCGTTGGCTTCAGCGCCTAAGGTGCGGAGGAAGCGGGAGGAGTTGTTTGTAGAGTTGTAAGTTTTTTCACGCGGTTGTTTCGTGTCACGCAAAGACGCCTGCTTCGTGCCTCGCAGGAGCAAGGACGCACTGCTTCCTGCTTCGTTCCTCGCAGAGCGGTTGAGGTGTTGCAGGGTATGGGAATTTTCTCGCAACGGCGCGGAGACGCAACGTACCTTGATTGATTGGGAAGCGGTTTTTTGTGGTGTTTTTTCTTGCAATTACTTAATACCTCGCAACGCAGCGGATGATGCTGTGTATTGCTGAACTTTAAATAAGAAAGCGGGGGAGATCAGATGATCATCCCCCGCTTTCAGTTGAAGTACACTTGAGCATAAAACGATGCACAGTTGAATGGCAAAAGTGCAGTACATCACTATTTCAACTGGCTCATCTGCTTAATCATTCAGGATGCCCGGGCCAGTTCAATCATGGCTGCAAGGTGTTCCGCTGCCATGGCTTCGGTTTCCGTGTATTTGCCGCCACCGAGTGTTTGGAAACGGATATAACCTTCCTTGTCAATAACAATTTTAGTGGGTATTCCGTTAATGCCATAAGATTGGGCTACTGCCGATTGTTTGGTTGTGGTATCACGCAGGTCGAAGAGTACCTTAAAATCAAAGTTGTTCGATTTTACATACGACATCGCTTCCGGTACCGGATTTGCTTCCCTGTTGAAACAATGGATGAACAGAAATACAACATCGGGATTATTCCTGTACCGGTCCTGCACCATTTTCATGGTAGGAAATGCAGCCTTACAGGGTGCGCACCAGGTAGCCCAGAAATCAAGCACCACGGTCTTTCCTTTCAGCGAAGCGAGTGAAACTGAATTGCCGGCATCATCTTTCAATTCCCAGGGAGATGAAATTTTGTGTACCATTTCGGATTTAACAGCCTCCATTACACTGGTTCTCCATGCACGCAAGGTGGAATCCTTTAATGCGTCAAATCCTTTTGCAGCGCCCTTCAGCGCTGTATAAGCTTTTTTAAACAATGTATCCGTTACGTAGGATGTTGCCCTTCCCGCAACAACCATGTTTATGATGTGCGCAACGGCCTCTTCTTTGCGTCCCGACCCCGTAATAACTTCCGCATAAAGCGCCTGCGTTGCAGGAGGAAATGAAGCCGTTTCCATGATCGGCTTCAGCATAGTATAGGCTTTCTCATAAGCTTTGTCGCTAACAAGCAATGCAGCATATCCCATGCAGTAATTCTCATAAATAAAGCGATAGTTCGCCTGAGACTTCAGTGCTTCCAGGGTATCGTAGCGCAGGGCGGCGAACTGAAGCATACTTTTATGGTGTCCGTTTGCTGCCAGGCCACGCATCGTTTCAACTACAGTGGACGATTGCAGATTAAGATCCTTAATCGAATACATGGCAGTAAAAGCCGCCTCTTTTTTTCCTTCGGCAGCCAGTTTTATCGCATCGCTGTGCAATGCCAGATCTTGTTCACTGAAATACTGGGCCCGTGCGGCACTCATTACCCCCAGGAGCAATAGGACGGGAATTGCAGTTTTTTTCAACATATTCTTTTATTTTTTTAGTTCGCTTTCAGTCCCATATCGGCAATTTTTCCAAAGCCGCCGAACTTTTTATAAGCTGATGTATTCATTTGCCCGCTTACTTCATTCACAGTAATCACATATACAAACCCTTCGCGGGTATCCGGGTTCCAGGTGGCCACGAACATGAGCTGACTGTTGCGCGTGGTAGCAGAAGTGTAGCCGCTGCCTACGGCCTTGAACAACTTCATAGAAGTAATCCGTTCATTGTTGCCAAATCCATCAAAAGCCAGGGTTGCGGAATTGGTAAGTGTGGAAGTGCGGTAAATGGCTTTCTCATTGGCATAGAAGGCAACGGGTCCCCTGCTGCTGACGGCAAAAAACCTGGCATCAGCGGCGCCTGGTGAGGCAGACAAATCAACCAACGCAACAGAAGGGTCACGTGGCGAAGCCTGTTGGCCAGCGAAGTTGATCGTATAAAGGTAGAGCCCCGTTCCAGAAGGATCTCTGAAATAGGCATAACGGTAATTGCTGAAACCATTTTGCTGAAACAGCAACTCCTTACCGATATTGGACAAGTCAAACAATGCTGCACCCGAATTTGCCGGAAGGAATTCACTTACAAACGGCCCTGAAGTTGACATAATCAGGAAACGCCGGTTCTTCTGGTCGTAAATATTAAAATCTGTATTGGTGAATGAGGCATCGTTTACCTCGTACCCCTTATTCGGTTCCACAGCCGGACCTGTAAAAAACGGAGACAGCAGAAAAGTACTATAAATGCTTTTTTCATTTGCCAGAAGCCCTAATTCTCCCTCGAAGCCATCGGGCTTAATTACACCCGGTTTGGTGAGGAACATACCGCGGTAATCTGTAAGATAATCCAGGCTCACATAATCCATCATCGCGCCACCCGCAGTTGTAACCGCGTACACTACATAAGCACCGAAACCTTCTCCTGAAAACCACATGCGGCCAGACTGCTGGATTTTTAAAGGAAGTCCGGTCAGCTTTCTTTTGTTGATGGTTTGAAACGCGTCCAGCAATACCGTATCTTTTGCCAAACCAGCAATAATATCTGACGTGCGTACCATTCCTATTTCGCTGCCCCCATCTTTTTCATAGATGACCATCCAGCCATAAGGATATGGAGACCTTACAACTACTGAATATTGCATCAATGCTTTTACCCCGTTAACAGTATCGGTCACCTGAAGTTCCAGGGAATAGGTACCCGGCGTTTTATCGATGGTACCTGAAAAATTCTTTTGACGACTAAGTGTGTCGGCTATCCTATTTACTGTTGAAGTAAGGTAGATTCTCCAGAGGTACTTTAACCTTGAAGCATCCTCTTCGTACACAATTTTAGGTTCAATGCTCAGTGGCGTAACTGCTTTTTGGACTTCGAACGCAGTGCGCATACCCACGGTATCCACCCTGAATTGTTGCTGCTGCTTGTAATCGTAATTTCCCTTGTCTTTATAACAGGAGGCGAGTATGAGCACCATCAATGTGCACAGCGCCCCATATTTATATCTTTTTGTCATGATTGTTGGTTTGGGTTATGGAAAACTAACCAGGTTTCCGTTCTCATCGCGCAGCGGATTACCTGGATGCGTATTGTTGTAATCCGCCACATATTCCTGCACGATAAACAGGATCTGGTAAATAACGGATGGGTGAACGTTGTAAGTGGTATAGCCTGTTTGTTCGATAATGATCTGGTATTTTTTATCACTATAGGTGCCAAAGTTGGGGCTCCAGGAGGAAGGTCTTACCAGTTTGTCGTTCCAGATTATTTTCATCAATGGAGAGAACCTGCCATTCACCGGTCCGCGTACAAAATTTTCATTTTCCCTGATGGCCAGTGTGAGCCGCGCCGTATTGGTTTTTAGCCGGGACGTCCGTTTGAGCACGAGGGGAAATGAGGTTTGAATGCTGTTGGCAGGTATGGAAAAATCAGCCGGAAGCACATATTCGGAAGGCTCTGCCGTGGTAACCGAATCGATCACGACCACCGAAAAATGCCGTTCAGCAGACGAGGTAGCGCCGGTTACAAGAACGGCAATGTTTACAACAGAATCCTGCTGCGAAACCGGGCGGGTACCGAAAGAAATCAAAGCCGAATCGCCGGAGGAATTGGGAATAAGTGTTCCCGCCAGGGCTACGGCGGCCTTGCCCTTGTAACCTGGCTCTATCCCCACTTTCCTGCAACCGGCTATCAGCAGCAGACAGCAAAGCGCCCAGGTGTATTTTATAAAAATCTGCATAATGAATTGTTTTAGATTAACGTCCGAATTCAAGTTCATTCAGGGGAAGCGGCACCACATACATCGACCGGTCAAATGTGGCAGGCGCTCCGGGAATGGTGGCTTTGTCGAGCCTTTTATAATAGAAGAACATCTGCCCTTCCAGCGGGAACTCTTTGCGGTATTCCTTCAATATTTCCTGCTCTATCTGTTCAGCAGTAAGGGTTTCAGCAAGCGGAGGAAGGTTACGGTTAATGCGCACCTGGTTTAAATAACCTACTGCGCCAACCGCATCCGATTGTTTGGTGCATTCCGCTGCGATGTAATACATTTCGGATATACGCAACAACGGCATCCTGCGCGCACTTTCCACCGGCATGCCTGAATACTGGTATAATTTGCCGTAGAACGCTGTTGAAACCGGCGTGGTTGCTGTGGTGTATTTCCGTATCAGGTACAACCAACGCAAATCCGTACCACCAGCACCACCATTGGTAGCATTGGTTTCGTACTGCTCATAGGCGCGGGTATAATCCACCACCTGCAGCGCTGTTGACCGCCCTCCGAAAGGACTGCTCAGGGTGTCCAATACAAATGTGGTGGTTCTGATATTGTTGGCTATATTGGTGACCTGTAAATTAAAGATTATTTCAGTGGAGAAAATCCTGTTACGCGCTTCCTCCGTGGCAGTAGCTACAACGCCCCGTGTGATCCAGGGAAATTTTTGTGGTGCCGCAGCAATTACCTGCCGGGCATATTCCAGGGCACGCGGCTGGTCTCCCATCCACAGATACACCCTTGCGAGCAAAGCCTTCACCGCGTATTTGTTCATTTTCTGCCGGCGATCTGTCAGTACCGCTGCCGTAGCGCCTGTAACATCTATCGGATCGTTCACAAGCAGGCTATCCGCTTTTTTCAGATCAGCAACTACTTTATCCATCACTTCAGCAACCGTACTCCGGGCCACTGATTGCGGACGGAAAGCTGTTACATACGGTACCGCTGAAAGTGTTTTCCCGGCCACATAAGACGGGGCATACAACCGTGCCAGATCGAAATGCAGGAAAGCCCGTAACGCATATGCCTCCCCCTGCAACAAGCTGTAATTGCCATTGGAGAAACGTGTGCTATCCGTCTTCTGAAAGTTCTCTATCACGTTGTTGACGTTCGCGATGGCAGTGTACGCATTTTGCCAGATCGCATCGGTTATGGCCTGAACAGCCGGTCTGGTGTAAAGGAAGGATTGCCCATCAATGTAGACCTGTGCGCCAAACTGGGTGCGCAGTGAATAAACCTGCCCCAGCACATCCACCATGCCACACGTCATTTCACGGCCGTACAAAGCCGGATCGCCCATAAGGAGGTACACACCATTGATGGCGTTGGTGAAACCAGATTCCTTTGAAAAGAAAACATCATCCCGTATCTCTGTTTGCGGACGAACATCGATCCATTTTTTGCAGGAGGTCATTGCGGTGATACCGAGTAGCAGCGCAGGGATAAGTCGCCTGTATTGTTGATTGAACTTAATCATAATGCAGTTTTTGTTGGTTAGAACATAGCCTGAATGGTGAAAGAAAAACGCCTTGCAAATGGATAAGCGGTGCCGCGCTCCACTGCTACCGAAGACAGTACAAACACATCATTCATGGCCCCACCCACCCTTAAACGACGCAGTCCCAGCCTGCGGATGGCTGCCAGCCTGTCGAGGTCATAAGAGAGGTTGACGGTTGAAAGTGAAACGGTGTTCAGGTTCATCACAAAACGTGTGGAAGGGCGGGTAAGCCCGAAGTCGGCCACGTTTTTGAAGAAACTGATGTCTCCCGGCGCGCGCCAGCGTTGTGTAAGAATACGCTTGTCGAGGTTCTGGTAAATATTTGCGTTTTCAATTTTATCCACCAGTGTCTGGTTGTACACCTGACCGCCAATGCGATAGAGGAATGAGCTGCTGAGTTGCCAGCCTTCCAGGTTAAGGCTGAACCCGAAGTTGCCGGAATATTTAGGCAGGTTATCGCCCGCAACCACCTGATCGTTGGGGTCCCACACGGTGGTAAGCGTGCCGTCTTTTTTCAGGTACACTTCTGCCCCTGTTGCCTGGTCTATCCCCATGGAAGGCACCGCCCAGATGGCGTTCATCGACTGGTCTACCACAAACCTTACTTTAGGCCGGTTTGCAGGTGTTGCTTTGCTGGCGGAATCCTGAAAACGAACGAGGCCGCCTGCTGTGGATTCTGCATCACGTTTATCATTCCAGGCATCCAGCGAGTTGGAAATCTCCTTCAGGGTATTTTTATTGTGCGCAAGGGTGGCAAATATGCTGAGCGAATTGCGCTTGGCTGTATTCGTGAATACTTTATAATTCAGGCGCAATTCAATTCCTTCATTGCGGGTTTTGCCCAGGTTTGCCTTATAGGTGGCGAACCCGGCAGAAGGCGGAAGGGAAATATCAGTAATCAGTCCGTCGGTATTTCCTACATAATAATCTGCACGCAGGTCCAGGCGTTTGAACAGGGAGAGGTCCACCCCGATATTATGGTCCTGCTTCTGCTGCCATTTCAGTTCCGGGTTAGCCAATGAAATCAGTTTTGCGCCATTGCCGCCGGCATAAGTATCTCCGAAAATATAACTGTAGGTGGCATAACTCATATAGGAACTGAATCCCTGGGAACCGGTATAACCGGTGGACCCACGCACACGAAACTGTTTCACGAATCCAAGGTCCTGCACCCATCTTTCTTTGTGGAGGTTCCACCCTGCACCTGCAGACCAGAAACTACCCCAGCGACTGTTTGCACCGAACTGGGAGGATTCACTGGCACGGTACGACAAATCCATCAGGAAGCGATCGTCCCAGGAATAGTTCACGGCACCAAATACCCCAAGATCACGCACAACAGAAGGTGCGCCCGATGGTCGCCTGCTGTCCTGTGAGAACTGGTAGCCCGCTGCTATATAATCGATATCTTCTGAAGGGAATCCTTCCACGATATAGGTTTGCAGGTCGCCCTTTTGTTCTGATATATCATACCCTCCATTGGCGAACAGTTGGTGCCGCCCAAAATTCCTGGTGTAATTCAAACTCAGGTTCCCATTGAGGTAAGTGGTTTCTCCATTGGACTTGGTGTACCTTCCCCTTCGGCTCCTTAACGCATCGGAGGTCCAGGTATAGAACATGGTATGATTAGCGGGCAGGAACTGATCGGCGGTAGTGATCTGTTTGTTGTAGCCTACGCGGCCCCTGGCCACCAATCCTGGCGAGAGTGTCCACTCAATATTGAAGTTGTTGGTAATATCGGTGTAACGCGAAAAATCTTTTGTTCCGATCGTGGCATTGTACAATGGATTTGTTACCGCATCAGAGAACGTAACAAAGCTCTGTGGTCCCAGAATAATGGTGCTGCCCGTGGGTGTAAGGGGGGAGCGCACGAGGTTATTGCTGATCAGTGGCTGAATAATACCATTGGCATCTGTTTTCGGGAAATATGGGTTCATGAGGGCGAACCGTTGAAAATCGCCATAGGGGGAATTTTCAGCTTTGTTGAATCCTATCGTAAGCACATTGCTGAAAGAGAACTTTTTCACCCGGTAGAGCAGGTCAACCGCGCCTGAAGTGGTTCTTCTGCCGGAGCCCTTCATGGCCCCCTGCACATCGTTCATCATCAGGTCAACACCATAGCGGAGGTAACTGTCTCCGCCTTCCAGCCGTATGGAATGGCGCTGCCCCACGCCCATACGTACCGGTTGCGACAACCAGTCCGTATTCACGCCGCGGTCAATCAGGTCCGCAATCTCTGCACGACGACGCTGTAACGCGTATTGCTCAGACGTATAAACGGAGGAATAAATGTTGGCTGCATCTTCCACCTGTAGCTTTTCCCGCGCATTGGTAAGGTTATAGCTGCTCAAATCCGGGGCTTCCAGGTTAATATTCGAGTTATAGGTGATCTGGAGTTTCCCGGCGGCGGGACGAATGGTTTCTATCACCACTACCCCATTAGCGGCCCTTGCACCGTAAATCGCTTTCGCTGCCGCATCTTTCAGAATGGTAGCGGATTTGATGCGGTAAGGATCCAGGTCGATCACTTTTTGAAGGGTGGTTTCAAAACCATCCAGGATAAACAAGGGCAGATTCGGGTTTGTGCCGTATTCGCCATTCAGATCGGGGAACCCTGATTGTCCGCGCAATTGAATATCGGGTAGTCTGTTCGGATCTGATCCAAACTGAAGATTGTCGACAAGTTGAAAGGCAGGATCCAGGTTTTTGAGACTTTGAATGATGTTCTGGTTGCTCGAACGGATCAGTTCTTCCTGGCTGAACGTAGTGGTAGCGCCGGTAAAAGTAGAAGCTTTACGATTGTACATACCCGTTACTACGACATCTTTCATCGACTCCACGGAAACTGTCATTTTCAGCACGAGGCGTGTGGCGGAATCATCTACTTTAACCTGTAGTGGCGTGAACCCAAGCGAAGTGACGAGCAAAACACTTCCAGGTTCAGCGTCAATAGAAAATTCTCCCTGTGCATTGGTGGTGGTTCCCTTTTTGGTCCCTTTAATGATGATGGCGGCTCCAACAAGCGGTTCGCCGGTCCGGTCATCTGTTATTTTGCCAGTAACGGTGATGGTTGTGATTACCGGTTCATCCGGCTTTTTACCGGCCATTTCAGGCGCGGAAATTACCCGGCTTAAAAACACCGTATTGTCCTCCAGGCGGTAAGTCAGTGCCTGGTCTTTAAATACGAGCTTCAGAAAAACATGGAACGGTGCATTTTTTACATTTACAGAAACCGGCCGGGCATGCAGGAATATGTTGGCTGGCGCGGCAAAAAAGATACCTGTCTGTTTTTCAACATCTTCCAGCACTTCTTTCAGGGATGCATTCCTGGTAGTGAGCGTTACATTCTGGGCGCGGGGTTTGGCACAAATGGCCAGGGAGCCGCCCAACATTAATACAATAAGCAGTTTCATAAAACGACAAATTTGCGAACATCCCACTGGTTGTGTACGCTGCCGGAACATCGGGGGCCCGATTTCACACGGGGGTACAGCAAGCCGTAGGTCATAAGCTGTTTTTAACATAACTTAGAACTGGTTTTGGTTAGAAAATGAGCATTACAAGGCGAAATTGACAAACCAAACTACTTACCGGGAGTGTTGCAATCACTTCCGGTTTTTGTTATAAGGCTGTCAAAAAAGATACTGTATTTTAAAAACGAAGTTGTTCAATAGCTGTCCTGACAGTAATGGTTAAGGCAGCACTACCAGCCTTTTTCCATCTTCCATCCTGAAATTCACCCCCCATTCTTTCAGCGCCTTCAGTACTGCAGACAGCTTTACTGTACGACTGATTTTTCCGGAAAAATAGACATCAGGCACATTGCCTTCGTACGTTACATCTATATCGTACCAGCGCTCCAGTTGGCGCATTACTTCGCGCAGGCTGGCTCCTTCAAGGTTAAACGCTCCGTTTTTCCAGGCCACGGCAGCTTGCACATCTACATTGCTTTTGATCTGAACAGCGCCACCGGGAGTTATGCTGGCTTGCTGATCGGGCTTCATCACTGTATTGGCTACTGAAATAATGCCATGCAGCAATGTTGCTTTGATGGCAGTTTCATTGGTGTATGCATTGATGTTGAATTTTGTGCCCACCACCTTTACTTCGTTGCCGCCCGATAAGCCAACCAAAAAAGGATGCTGCTCGTCGGCAGTCACCTCAAAATATCCTTCTCCGGTCAGTTCAACTCTTCGTTCAGGCCCATTAAATACTGTTGGATATTTCAGGGAGCTCGCTGCATTTAACCAAACCCTTGTACCGTCTGGCAACACAATGCGGAACTGTCCCCCCCGGGGTGTTGACAAAAGATTGAACACCTGTCCCATCTCGTCTTCCCTGCCTTCGTAAGTTAATTCACCACCATTTTGGATTACAGCGGCACCGCCCTGTTGCAGGGTAGCATTCCCCGATGAATCAAGTTCCACGCGGGTACCATCAGCAAGTGTAAGTATTGCCTTCTCGCCGCCAGGCGCTGGATCCTGCTGTACCACTGCGGAAGGCTCCCGTACACTCCTGTTAAATTGATTCCAGGTAAACAGCAGGGTTATTACCGCAGCGGCGATGGCGGCGGCTGCCATCCAGCGGACCGGCAATTTGCGAACACGGGGTTCGGGTTGCGCGATGGCCGTAATCATACTGCTCCACCTGGCAGAAACATAGTCGGGATCTTTATCCTGTAGGGAAGCCAGTTCCAGGAGCACATCTTCAAATGCCGGATCGTTTGTGCTTTGCTGCAATAAAAATTTCAGGCGTTCCGCCTCGCTGGCCGATAATTTATCGGTCAGGTATTTGTCGAGTAGTTGATATGCTTCCTGTTTTTCCACAGCAACAATTCAGTTTGGTTGGTACACGTTCTACCTATAATAACGCAGAAGGTGACGCATAGGACTGTTCCCGCTAAAAATTTTTTCCCATGGCAGCAATCAGTACCAGGACAGGTAAGGATATGCCCGTTTCGCGGTGAATGAAGTTTTTGATGAACCTGAGGGAAATAACCAGTTGGTCCTTCACGGTGTGTTGCGATAACGCCAGTTTTGCAGCAATTTCTTTGTGACTTAGTCCCTGAACCCGGCTCAACCGGAAAATCTCCTGCCGGCGCGGTGGCAGTTTTGAAATGGCCTGTTCTATTAACCGTGCAAGTTCACGCGCCCCCAGTGCATCGGTTGCCGTATCAGGCACCTCTCCTGCTGTTTCAAGTGGCTGGGGTTGCCTGGCAAGCTGACGCAGGTAACTCAAGGACAAATTTGACGCCACACGGTACAGCCATCCTACCGGGTTCTCCATACCAGACACGTCTTCCCTGTTCACCCATAGCCGGAGAAATACTTCCTGTACGATTTCCTCCGCTACCAGTTCAGATTTCGTGATTTTACAAATGAAGGGAAAAAGATGGGCGTTGTAGGCATGAAAAACGAGCGCAAAGGCAGGCTCCCCTCCCGTCCTGATGTTTTCAAATAAAACTTTATCATTATGTGTAGTAGCGCGCATCCGGATAAAGGTACAGGTTCGCCGATTTAAAACCTTTTTTCAAACAGACATGTTTCAAATTCGGGATGGTACCTGCTGCGTTACGAGGCACGAAGTAATCACGTGAAACCTGTTATTTCCCCGCAAACTTCTGCTTCAGCACCGGCATGAAATACCCGCCCACCACACTCCTCGCCTGAAACCCAACCATTTTTCCGGTAGTGGTTTCGTGCCAGTCGCTGATGGGTACGCGTGAACTTGTTTCCTGCGCGAACTTATAAACCGGCGCGAGGAGTTGTTTCATTTTGGCTGCGTCTTCGGTGAGGGAAGCCGTCCATACAATCCAGTCTGATTTGGTATAGGTTTTACGGCTATCGAGGGGTAGTCCGTAAGTAAGTTGTTTGGTGAGGTAAAAATCTATTTCCTTCGTGTACACTTCTTCCGGGAAGAGTTGCAGGGAAAGTACTTTATCCCAGATGAGGTTGTATTTCTGGCTCCAGGTATTTTTATTACTGAAGGTAAGCGCATAATGGTCGCCGTCATCTGCCATTTCCATCCATTTCAGGGTCATTTTTTTGGCCATCTCTCCATACTTTTCCGCAACTGATTTTTCACCCAGTTGTCCGGCCAGTTGCGCGTAAGCGCCGAGCGCAGTGATGGCTTTTACGGAAAGGTTAGCGTTCCTGGCAAGGTGTCCGGCGAAATCATCGGTACAAAGCTGGTTGGCTGGATCGAAACCTTCTTTGGAGAGGTATTCCGCCCAGGTACTGAGTGTTTTCCAGTGTTTGCGGGCGTATTCAGCATTCCCTTCCGCTTTTGCGATAGCAGCAGTAAGCAGGATCATATTACCAGATTCTTCCACAGGCATATCTTCTCCGTAAGTTTGTCCGTTTGCGATGGGGTATGTTCCCAGGTCGTGCGCCGCGAAAGGCTTTTTCCATTTCCCACTTTCGCTGTAATAAAATATTCCGTTCAACATACCTTTCAGTAGATCGGGATTGTACAAAAGGTAAAGCGGAGCCGATGGGTAAGTTACATCCACAGTATTTATGGAGCCATTGCTGAAATTTTCTTTGGATAAGAACAGCAATTCTCCCTCCGGGCTCTTCACCAGTTTATGCGCGGCTATACTTTGACGGTAGCCGGTAACACACAGTTCAGCGAGGGCTTTCCCTCCTGCTTTCAGTGCGTCATTGTACACTTTGGCATCCATTTGTGTGGCACGTTCGGCTATTTTGCTATATCCGGTAAAAGCTGCATTCAATTCCTTTTCAATCGTGTTGCTGTTTTCTTTCCACCAAGGCAACAGGTTTTGCCCAAAATATTGAATAGGAAAAAGATCGTCATAACCAAGCAGCAGCAATTGTTCAGCAGGTGCTGTTCCTATTTTTCCAAAATCCAATATGGTATTGAGCGCTAAACTTTTTCCTTCTTTTAATGAAGCCGGTTTAGTGTTTTTTGAAAGAAAGGCTTTTCCTTCCCCTGTGGTTGAAACGAACTGCACCACATCCTTACCCGATCTGGCAGCCACATAAAAATAACCCCAATCGATGCGGAGGTTATCCCCTTTCTTTTTTAATATCGGCTGCTCCTTCGTTCCGGCTTTTAAGATACTGAGCGCACCGTTCTGATAAGCAGCAGCCATCACCTCCTGTACCGGTTCATTCACGGCGATATCCGTAGCGGCTGAAAACAAAATTTTCACCTGGTGTGGTTTTGCATCACTGGAATTTGCTTTGAAACTGATATAGGATATCGGGCGTGCTACCAGACTAAGGTCATCCGCAAGCAATGGAGATAGGAAATCGACCTGGAGGTGAACGGGACCGCATTCAAAACCGTAGGTGGTTTTTGTGGCCGTCATTTCGCGGCTGGATTGAGTGGCCACTGGCATATCTTCTAATTTCTTCACGGGTTCCATTACAAAACCCGCATCCAGCAATGTTCCGCCGGCAGTATTTTTTACATGGATGGCTAAAGTGTTCTTTCCCTTTACGAGTCCTTCCATGGGAAGGAAGATGTATTTTTCGTTCCATCCATCGTGTTTATACACCTGTTTTCCGTTCAGAAAAACCACCACATTGTCATCGTGTTTTAACTTAAGAAACGTTTTTCCAGCGGGGGCATCCTTCAATTCAAAAGTTCGGATTGCATATAGGTTGGGACTGTACCAGTAAGTTTTCACCAGGCTTCTGTTGTCGCCGAATGGCGCTGCGCCGGTTTTCCAGTTTCGTGCATCGAAACCTGGTTGTATCCATCCTGCTTCCGGTATGGTTTCGGTGTATTGGAAATTGCATTCTCCTTCGTCGGAAGCAGGTAAAACAGTCTCGTACAATTTTGCTTCCTTTCCCATAAAGCGGTACAATTTTCCATCTACATTGATGATGCCCAGTAATCCATGATCCGTTCCTGTCCAGTGTTTGGTATGTGAAGCCGTGAGTTCATCCGTGAAACTCCAGATACTAAAGTAAGGATCGTGGGTAATCAACGGGTAAGCGGGGGCTTTATTTACTTGCGCAAAGTTGTGGCAGCAGCAGAATAGAAAGAGCAAAAGCGCTGGAATACGTTTCATGTATGCGTGTATTGTAGGAAACTGAAATTAGGGAGAAGGGATGGTTGGAAGTGTTAATGGATTTTAATTGGGGAGGGAAGTGCGTTTGGCGGTGTTCTCTTTTTTCGTAAAAATTGTATCTTGTCCTGCGAAATACCCCCTATATGCGCCCTTATCTTATTTTATCCGTACTGGTTTGTCTCAGTTTTTCCCTTTCTTTTGGACAGTCTGTTTCCTCTTCGAAACAAATTGGTTACAGTGAGTATCCGGGATATGTAAGAGGATATGTATACGACAAGGACGGGAATTCCTATGCCCTGGTTAATTTCACCGGTTCATTTTCTCCGGATAGCACCACTACTTATTCCGGAAATGGGGGTAATGATATACTGCTCATCAAATACAATCCTGACAAATCAATAGAATGGGCTAAAAACCTCGGTTCGTCACTTTCCGAATATTCTAATTCCATTTCTCAGGATGGGAACGCCCTCTTTTACGATTCGGCCAGAAACGAGTTGCTTACCCTTGTGGGTATTATCTCTGACAAAGTATTGAGTAGTGTGCAATTCGCTAATACCACCGTTCAACTCCCTCCGGCTCAATATGGAGCCTCCCTGATTGTAAAGATGGACACTGATGGGAAAATGAAATGGATCAAATCACTCACCACCTCACCTCAATATATACTACCGGGAAAGGAAAAAATCGATCTCTTTTTCACACGCTCATTCCCATCCTCAAGTCCTGTAAATTTCTTTATCGGGGACACAGCAATCAATATTTCACCAAATTTAATCCAGCCAAATACCTATTCGCTCCTTCATGCATCCATTGAACAAAATGGCATGTTGCAATCGATAAATCAAATTCAGACAGTCAATCAACAAAGCTTTCAGATCACTAATATTATAGCGGCGAAAGACAGGTTCATCGCGTCCATTACGTTAGAAGGAGACTCCCTATTGCTGAACAACCAAAAAGTACGCTTCACGGAATCAGCTTCTTCCAACCGTTATTTATTTACAATAGATACCTCCTTTGAAAAAATTGCTTCTATCTCCCTTCCTAACATTTCCATTTGGCCTCAGTTGTATGTGGAAGAAACCGATAGGATTTATTGTATGGGCACATTTCTCAACTCAGCATTTTACCACATTGGGGGGAGTTCTGTTCCGGCAAATAATGAGCAAATATTATTAGGTTTTAACAGAGACCTTGTTTTACATGAATCTCACAGGATAGCGCCTTTTTACGTGGGTTTGAATTATCCGATAAGGCGAAACTATCTTAAAGCAGGTCCAGTGATGAGATTCGGCGATAGTCTTTACTTTGCTTGCTCTATTACAGGAGGGAACGAATTCACTGATGCGAATATTCCACCTGATAATGTCAATACACGCGTCTTTTTTAATCACCCAAAAACATTTGACCTTAACGGAAAATCCAACGCATTTATAGGGCATACTGATATTTACTTACAGAACCCCGAACTCCATTGGATTGGAGAAATGGACGCGCCCAATCCATCCGGTCAGTTATTCTTATATCAAATGCAGGTGATCCGCAAACAAAAGCTGATTGAATTCATTCCTTCTGAAACAAAAGGAACAACGAGATGGCAATACGACCTTTCACAAAATGCGCTTATAACTAAAGATACCCTTAATACACTTGATCTGGCAGATCCTACACAGCACATTAATGTGAACACGGATGGCTCTTATGTTATTGCAGGAACATCGTTCGGCAAGTTGAAAATTGATGAAGAACTTAGCATCAAAATAAGACCCAGAAAAGCAGGTATTTATTTCGCAGGAATATCTTCAGCTCAACAAACTTCCTGGATATCGAGAATTGAAAGTTCCTATGAAGTTGCTTCACTTCAACAATTCGAGCGAAATGGCGACAAATTCTATTTCTATGTCCATTTTTCAGGCCCACTGAACAGGCAAAATTTTGTAAAAGCCGGGGAAACAATCATTCCGACCGGAGCAAAGCAAAACGCGAACATTCTGGGGTATTTAGATAAAAACGGCCAGATCGTAGTAGTGTATCACCCAGGAGATGAAAATAAGGACATTTCTGGGGTAACCCTTACGGAATTTAGTTTTGATGAAAATACAGGAGAAGTGAATGCTCTTATGTACGCCAGAGAACTGTCCTCGTTAACTTTTTTTAAGAATAAAGGATTCCCGGGGCAGATTAATGATATTATCGTAAGATTCGATTCATTGTTGAATTATAAAGATGCAAGAGGAATAAAAATAACACCAGCTGCGAGTGGCTCCTATTTCTTTCAATTTTTGTCTTTAGCGGGAAGCAATAACAAAATTTTTCTTTCGGGAAAATCACTCCCAAGAAGTCCTTACGGGAAAATCTCAATGGAGATTTACAAAGGCGGCAACTTGTTGCAACAAATGGTGCTAGATACGATTGTGGCCAATGAGATTCGTTTATCCCTTATAAAACTTCATTGGGAGGAAGGCGTCAAATGGCTAAAAAAAACCAATAAAACAACTGGCTCCAACTTAGTCTCCGTTGGCAACAACCAAATAAGAGAGGGTGAATTGAAGTACATGAATAACACGCTTTACATGTACTTCAAACTGCCGATTCAATTGCTGAATGCGTCCTATTATTGGGATAATCAGCTTGTCTCCCGATCCGTTGCTGAAAATTCACAAAGTAATGAACGACTGGAATCTATTGTTGGTATGGACACGCTGGGAAACTTTAAATCAAAACTTTCTATATACGGAACACCGTTGGCCCGAAGGTTAAAGAAAAAAAGAGGCAGCCATAGTATGATAGTCAGCCTGAACTACTATAATCAATTCAAAATAAACGAACAAACATTCACTTCTCAAGGTTTTGCAGATGCGGTAGGACTTATTATTGATTCAGCCCTTACAATAAGGAAAAGTATCCGCCTGCACTCCACTGCGCAGGAACATTTACAGGATTTCGATTTCACACAAGATACCACCATATTACTAGCTGCTAATATCCAGAAAGAAACGAACATTGCCCTGCAAAGAACATCGAATTCAACCGTTAAAGAAGAGGATCTCCAGGAACAAAGTGTTATCATCACTTACCGTTCTACAATGA
>CAMLPA010000021.1 GCA_946481605.1 uncultured Flavihumibacter sp.
CGTATTCGAACAGGGTAAGTTCACAATCTTCCAGTGTCTGAAGGTTTTCCAGCGACGGGGCACGGTAACACAGTCCGCGGATCGAAGTGGAAATCTCCCCTTCCAGGTCCACCCAGGTCGTGATTTCCTTTCCCCCTTCTTTCAGGAAGGAACGGATCACTCCGCTATGGATGTAATAGATATGCCTGCAATATTCTCCGGACTTCACCAGGAACTTCCCTCTTTTAACTTTCTTTACCACCGCACGTTGCGTCACGAAAGCCTTCGCCCCATCTGAAAGCGGGTGTATATAATCGAGAAATTCCAGTAAAGAAGGTATTGAAGGTTGAGCAGCCATGATTACATATTGGGTGAACTTTTATTTTTTCCACTGGAAATAAAAACAACTGCCGACCGACTCTTCAGATTCCACACGGATCTGGCCACCCTGTTCTTCCACCAGTAACTTCAGGATGTTCAGACCAACGCCGGTACTTTCGGCATCTGTATTTTCGGCATCCAATATTTCGAATAACCTGAAAATACGTTCAGTATCTTTTCTGGCAATACCAGGACCATTGTCGCGGACCCAGAATTCGTAAAATTCAGGCTGAATGGAATACCCCACTGTAATGCGTCCTTCGGCCTTGTTCATGTATTTAATGGCATTGCTGAGCAGGTTCTGAAATACCTGTAACAACTTTGGTTTACAGGTATGCAATACCGGTAGCCTGCCATCTATCGTTACCATGATATGCGGCGGTGGGAAAAGCGCCCTGATCAGTTCTTCCACCATCACGTGCGTATCTACTTCCTCGGTTTGCTGGTTGGCGATGGTTTGGCGGGAATAATCCAGGATTGCAGTGATCATTCCTGAAAGGCGGGAAATCGAGTCGATGGCGATGTCCATATTGTCTGCGAGATCAGGTATCGATTTGGTGGCATCTTCATCCCGGATGAGGTGTAGGAAACTGATGGCGCCGTTGAGTGGCGATTTCAGGTCGTGTGCCACCACGTGCATAAACCTTTCCAGTTGCTGGTTTACCCTTTCCCTTTCCGCGATCGCGTCTTTAAGGCCGTGCTGGTAGAAATACAATTTTTCGAACACGTTCACTTTTGCCCGTGTGATATTGATGTCCAGTGGTTTTTCCAGGAAATCTACCGCACCTTCTTCAAATCCCTTCAATACATTCTGTTCTCCTTTATTGATGGCGGTAACGAAAATAATAGAAATGTCGCGCGTTTGCGGGTTAGCCTGCAGCAGCCGGGCCACTTCAAATCCATCCATCCCGGGCATCTGCACATCAAGTAAGATGAGGCCAATCTGTTTGTTGCGCAATACCGTGCGGAGCGCGTCGTTGCCTGAAGTCACTTTGGTGAAGTGTCTGTTGGGCGCTTCCAGCATTTCTTCCAGGGAAATGAGGTTCTCTTCGCGGTCATCCACCAGTAAAATATGGAACTCAGCAGGTTTTACGGGAATATTCTTCATCGGCTTATTTGCAATTGTCTTTGATAAAACTGATCATCTCGTGAATCGATAGCCCTTGTGCACCGCTGTTCATGCGAAGCGCTGCTTCGGGCATACTCTTGTATTCTGCGAGTTCCGGCCTTTGTACGAGTGCCGTTCCGCCATGTTCCAGTACAGAAGCCACGCCCGCCGCGCCATCTTTATTTGCGCCACTGAGCAGCACCACCAAAGCTCTGGCTTCATACACGGGGGCGGCAGATTGAAAAGTAACGTCAATGGATGGCCGACTGTAATTCACCAGTTCTGAATAGTCCAGGGCGAAACTCTTATCGGCTTCCACCATCAGGTGATAGTTCTGTGGTGCAAGGTACATTGTTCCCGGAGAGATGAACTCTTTGTCTTCCGGCTCTTTCAGCCTTCTTTTGTCTGAAACCAGTCTCGTCATTTCACTCTGCACGTTGCGGAGGCGGTGCATCACCACAACTACCGGCGTCTGGAAAGATTCGGGCAATGCATCGACCAGTTCAGAGATCACATGCAAACTTCCCGCTGACCCCCCTATCATGATGATATCGTATTTGTCTGCCGTCATCAGTTCTTTTTCCTATAAATTTTCAGGTAAGGATTAACGGTCTCAAAATGCGGTTGTGCACCTGAAACCATCAGCGATTCTTTGATCCCCAGCGCCAGGAACCCCAAAGGTGCCAGGCTTTCGTTGAAAAGTTCGAGTACCCTTTTCTGGAGGTCCCGGTTAAAATAAATGAGCACATTCCGGCATACCACCAGGTTGAACTCATGAAACACCTGGTCAGATACCAGACTATGCTGAAAAAAAGAAATATTCTTCCGGAGTTCTTTGTTGATCAGGATGTTCTCGTAATGGGCCGTATAATAATTGGAAAACTCTGCGGTTCCCCCGGACTGAATATAATTCTGGGTGTATTCCTTCATGTATTTCAACGGTACGATGCCGGATTCAGCCTTTTCCAGGTTAGCTGGATTCAGGTCGGTGGCATAAATCACCGATCTTTCCAGCAAGCCCGCTTCGTGCAACAGAATACACATAGAAAACACCTCCTCTCCTGTGGAGCAACCCGCGTGCCACACCTTGATGATGGGATAAGAGGCCAGCACAGGAATGATCTGTTCCCGCATGAACCTGTAGAATTGTGGGTCTCTGAACATTTCGGTAACATTCACCGTGATGTATTGTAACATCTGGTGAAAAAAATCCGCTTCGTTGATCAGTTTGTACTTGAGGTCATAGAAGGAATTGATGTGCCTGCTCTCCATGAAACGAAGGATTCTTCTTTTCAGAGAAGCAGGGGCATAACGGGAAAAATCGTACCCATGCCGCTGTTCGATGATATCGGTAATTTCTATATAATCCTGTGCGCTGATCTCTTCGTTCATAATCCTTACGATAACCAAACCCGTAATAAAGACAATAGTTTGTTGTTTTCAACGGGTTTTGAGATATAATCTGAAGCGCCTGCTTCAATACATTTTTCCCTGTCGCCGGCCATTGCTTTCGCCGTGAGTGCGATCACCGGCAGGTTGGTATGCCGCGGATCGAGCCGGATGCGGCGCATGGCTTCGTAGCCATCCATTCCCGGCATCATAATGTCCATGAGCACCAGGTGTACATCGGGGTTCTGGCGCAACATTTCCAACGCCTCATTCCCATCTCCGGCGGACACCACTTCTATCCCCTGCTCATCCAGCAATGCGCTCAGGGAGAATACGTTCCGCATATCGTCATCGGCGAGCAATACTTTTTTACCCTTCAACACAGAATTGTTGATGGCAGAGTGTCCAACCGGCCGTACACTGGTTTGTATTTCCTTCACTTTGAACAGGAACAGTTCCAGTTCATCCATGAGCCGGTCGCGTGATTGTGCTGATTGCCTGATGATGGCATCCGCGTATTTCCGGAGCTGCACTTCATTGGCCTGGGTGATATCGGTGGCGAGCAGTACGATGATCGGAGCAGTTGCTGCACCCATTTTTTCGCGTATCCTTTTCAGTTCACCTGCAGCGATGGCCATATCGCCTTCGCAGTGTACCAGCACACAATCGAATTTTTCCTGCTCCAGTTGGGCCAAAGCCTCATTTGTATTTTGTACCCTCGAGAAACTCGTGGATAACTTCCGTTCCTTGCTTAAACTTTCAAGCACACCATATTTGTTGCGCTCATCGGAGGAAACCACCAGCACTTTTTTGAAGCCTTCCTCCAACATCGATGTGATGCCGGAGAACACCGATTCAAGGTCGCGCATTTCCAGGGGCTTCTGCGAATATCCCTGTACGTTGTTCATCACCATGCCCGACACTTCATTCGCGGAGATCACATGCACCAGGATATCTTTTAGTTCTTCGTTGTTTTTGAGAATCTTAAGCAGGCTGTTTCCGTCAATAACGGGAAGTCCCATATCTAAAATAATGGCGGAGGGACGGTATTTTCTTGCGCAATACAAGCCTTCATCTCCCGTAAGTGCCACGATGGTTTTGTAGCCTTTTCCTCTGGCGAAATCGCGCACGATGCCTGCGAAAGCGGCATCATCTTCCACAATCAGCACGGGGCGCTCGTTCTTTTCAAGTTTATCCCGGTCATCTTCCACGATGGACTGCTGCGGAAGATCATTTTCATCATTGAATACGGGCATGGGCATTGAAGGAAGAAATTCCTCTTCTTCCAATGCTTCTTTTTCCGCTTTTATTTCTTCCGCGCTGATATCGGGTGTAACGGGAATGGAAAAACTGAAGATACTCCCCTTTCCTTCTTCGCTGCGCAGGCTGATTTCACCGGACAACCTGGAAACCAGTTCGCGGCTGATGGAAAGTCCGAGGCCGGTTCCGCCATATTTTCTGCTGGTGGAACCATCCACCTGGCGGAATGCTTCGAAGATCAGTTGTTGCTTGTCTGCGGGAATGCCTACCCCGTTGTCGATCACCGAGAAATGTACAAACCCTTCTCTTTTCTGTTCGGCAACCAGTTTAATGGTGCCGCCTGCGGGCGTGAATTTGAACGCGTTGGACAGCAGGTTACGGATCACCTGCTCCACCCTTTGCCTGTCGGTAACGATATGTTCGGGTGTTCCGGGTTTCAGTTCCTGCTCGAAACTGATTTTCTTTTCATCGGCCACCACCCGGAACAGTTGTTCCTGGCTGCCGAACATATCGGAAAGTGAAGTTTTTTCGAAATTGAAATCCACTTTTCCCGCTTCTATCTTGGAAAGATCCAGGATGTCGTTGATCAGCGTGAGCAGGTCGGTACCGGATTTATGGATAATGCCCGCGTACTCCATTTGTTTCTGCGTCAGGTTCTCCTGTTTGTTCTCCTGCAATATTTTAGCGAGGATCAGCACACTGTTCAGCGGTGTCCTCAATTCATGGCTCATATTGGCGAGGAACTCCGATTTGTAACGGCTGTTCAGTTCCAGTTCCCTGGCTTTTTTGGAAAGTTCTTCCCTGGCGAATTCCAGGGCCTTATTGTTTTCCATCATCTCGGCGTTCACCTGGCGCAGTTCCTCTTCCTGCACGCGCAGTTCTTCTTCTGAAGCCTGTAATATCTCGGATTGGCGGGTCAGTTCTTCATTCGACTGGCGCAGTTCTTCCTGTTGTGTTTCCAGTACTTCTTTCTGCAGTTGCACTTCGTTGAGGAGCGTCATCACCCTGGAGCGCGCGGAGGCCACGTTCATCGCGATCGCAATGGTGGAAGACACCACTTCTATCAATTGCATCTGCTGCGGCAGCATTTCGCTGAAAGTGGCCAGTTCAATCACTCCTTTCAGTTCGTTGTCCATCCACAATGGCACACAGACGAGTGAGTCGGGACGCGCGGCGCCAAGTGAAGAAGATAATTTCCAGTATCCTTCGGGAATGCCTTTCAGAATTGTAGGTGTTCGTTTGGTAACGGCTGTGCCAATCACACCTTCCCCTAATTTTACGGTTTGCGGGGCATTAGCGGGCAGGGCCACTCCTGCATAACATGATAATTCTTCTTTCTCCTCATCATAATAATACAATGCCCCACCTGGCACTTCCAGGTATTTCACCAGGGAGAACAGCGCCTTATCGGCCACATCTTTCATATTCGTGATGCCCTGTAAGTTCCCGTTCA
Source organism: uncultured Flavihumibacter sp. (assembly GCA_946481605.1). The sequence continues at coordinate 5,571 of CAMLPA010000021.1, forward strand.
TTTCCGACATACCAGAGAGCAGCCAATTCTTTTCCGTAGCCATTTTATTCAGGGCTACCACTTCATTCAGTTTGCCCCGGAGTTCTTCCTGGGCGCCGAGCCTGCTGGAAAGTTCCTTGAAAGTAACTGCCATCAGCGCGAGGGCAATGGCAATAATGATGGCCGTATTCAGCAATATGATGTTCAGCGACCTGTTGCTGGAGAATTTATTTTCTTTTGTACGGTCGGCCAGCAGGGTTCTTTCATCATTCATGATTTTGGCGATATCATCCCTGATCAGCGACATCTTTCCTACTTCTTCTTCGGTGATTTGGGTTACACGCTCCCTGGGAAGTGGTTCTTCTCCAATACTTCGCCAGAAAACCAACAGGTCATTTACATGTCTTTCCAGCCGGATGGTTGTATTAAACTGAAGGGGATTGTCTTCCGTAAGCACCTTTAACTGCGCCAGCGCTGCGGGCACCTGTGGGAGCGAAAGGTAGTATGGGCCGAGAAACTTTTTATCGCCCGTAGCACGGAAACCACGGCGGGAAGCTTCCATTTCAAACACCAGCCGCTGAATCTGCTCAGTCTGGTTCATCACTTTATAGGTGTGTTCAACCCAGCCAGCCTGGTTCACCTGGCTGTTGATGGTAAAGTAGGAAAGAATACCACCGGCAATCACCAACAGGAGCGCTAAAGCGAAACCACCGTATAACCTGGATTTAATTGTCTTGAATTTTTTCATAAAAATCGGAATGGGCGCGAAAAGAAAATAAGTGTTTTCCCCTAATTTCCCTTACACACCAACAAATATATAATTTAAGAACGCAGGCTCCGTTTATTTAGCGTACACTTTTCTATCAGCTTTCCCTGAAACCTTACCGGTGTTGAAAAAAATAATTCGTTAACGCGTAATTTACTGAACCACTAATAATTAACTTTGGTTTGAAAGTTGAATCCCTGAATCCAAATCCTGCACCGGAACGTAAATCAGAAGGTGCTTATAAATGAATAACATGGCGAAAATTCTATTAGCGGAAGACGATGAACTGATGCAGAAGATCGTCCAGAAAGTACTCACCCGCGAAAACTACGAAGTTGATATTGTTACCAATGGCAAAGAGGCCTTTGAGAAGTTGGAAGAAAGCAGTTACGGGTACGATCTCGTGATCACCGACCTGATGATGCCTTATGCCAATGGCTTCGAAATTATCAGTAAACTGAAGAACAATCCCAGCCAGAAGCCTGTTTCCGTGATCATCGTTTCCAACGCGAGCAACGAAGACATGATTATGGAAAGTTTTAAACTGGGCGCAGATGATTTCCTGAAGAAACCCATCATTCCCGCGGAACTCCTGATCCGCGTGAAAAGATTGTTGATGAAATAGACAAAGGCCGCGGCCTTTTCCATTGATCCTATGTATATTATTGATAGATTTTTAGACGAATTCAGCTACGCGCCCCCTATCATCAAGATAGCGCTCGTAAGCATCATACTGGCCGTGCTCTTCACGATCACCGCCTATCTCTCCATTCTGTACGGAAGGTACAAAGGTTTCGTGCGCGATAAAAAATTGTCGCGCGCCATCCCTGTTATCGACCAACTCATCCTCGAAAATGTACTGATGAACGAGGAACTGGCTTCCGATATGGCTGTGGAACAAATACAAATCAACACGGAAGGATTCGCGCCCATACTCAACAGCCGCTGGGGCCGGCAGGCCACTGTTGACAGGATCATTAATTTCAGGAAGAACCTCCGGGGCAAAACCGGTGACCTGCTCCGGCAATTGTACCTCCAGCTCGAACTCGAAAAAGAATCGTTCCGTAAAATGAAATCCCGGAAATGGTACCGCAAAGTGCAAGCCCTTTCCGAATTCGCCAACCTCGATATTCCCATCGCCGACGTAAGCATCCTACCCCTCACCAACTCGCGCAACCGCGAACTGAGGGCCGCCGCGCGCCATGCCTACATCAAATTAAGTAAAAACGAACCTTTCAAATTTTTTGATGTGGTTACGGAACCCTTGTTGCAATGGGATCAGATTGAACTTTTCCGCATCATCACCACTACCGAAAACATCTCTATTCCCAACTTCGCGAAGTGGATCACCTATTCGCCCAACAAAAGTATCGTGTCCTTCTGTCTTAAGCTGGTCGTGCATTTCAACCAGTTGGCAGCCGTTCCGGCCGTGATCAAACTTTTAGAAACGAAGGACCATTACCTCCGCGCCAGCGCCATCAATTGCCTCGGGAAACTTCGGGTGGAAGAAGTGGAAGAAAAACTGGTGAAGATATACAGCAGTCAGCCGCTGGATTGCCAGATCGAAATACTGAAGGCGCTTGGAAGAATCAACACCGGAAACTTTACCGATTTCCTCAAGAACGAATTCCTCCACTCCACCGATTTCGATATCCGCAAACATGCGGCCCGCTCCCTGGTGAAAAACCAGCAAAGGTCGAAAGCGCTGATCGATGAGCTGATCAATACCGCCACGCCGGAGAACAAACTGATCCTGAAACACAGCATGAACCCGCTAATCAAATACTAGATGTACGGAATCTGGGAAATACTGATGCAGGCCTATGAGCAAAGCGTATTCGTTTACGGCATGACCCTGCTGTTCACCTACGCCGTGCTCGCCATTCTTTCCATGCTGGCTGTACGTGCCTACGCGCGACGCAACCGGTACTACCAGGAAGATATCCTGATGGGGTCTCCCCTCGCACCGGGCATTACCGTGCTGGCACCCGCATTCAACGAGGGGCTCACCATTATTTATAACGTGCGCTCCCTGCTTACCCTCAACTATTCGAGGTACGAAATCATCATCATCAACGACGGGAGTACCGATGACACCCTCGCCCAACTGATCTCCGAATTCGAACTGGAACCCATAGAATTCGCTTACAACGCACGCATTCAAACCAAACCGGTCCGCAAGTTTTATAAGTCTTCCAACCCCGCTTACGCCAAGTTGATGGTGATCGACAAAGTGAACGGGAAAAGTAAGGCAGATGCGGTGAATGCCGGGATCAACGCAGCGGCTTTCGATTATTTCCTTTGCTCCGACGTGGATTGTATCCTCCACAAGGATACCATGCAGGAACTTATCAAACCAGTGATCCAGGAGAAAAAGAAACGCGTGATCGCCGTGGGCGCCACGCTTCGCCTCGCCAACTCCTGCGAATTCGATGAAGGCGTAATGGTGAGGATGCGTCCGCCAAAGAACCTGCTCGCGCGTTTCCAGGAAGTGGAATACATCCGCTCTTTCGTACTGGGAAAAATGGGCTGGAGCGTACTGAACGCTGTACCCAACGTTTCGGGGGGACTCGGTATGTTCGACAAAGAAGTGGCCATCAAATGTGGAGGTTACGACCACGCTTCTTTCGGAGAAGACATGGAGCTGATCACGAGGATGTGCCGGTATGCCCTCGACAACCAGATCGATTACGCCATCAAATACATCCCAAAAACCTTGTGCTGGACCGAAGGTCCCGCATCGGTTAAGATATTCATGCGTCAACGTACACGCTGGGCACGGGGACTGGCGCAGCTCATGTTCGCACACTTTAAAATGTTCCTGAATCCCCGTTACAAAAGAATGGGACTCATCGTGGTGCCTTATAACTTTTTCTTTGAACTCATCGCGCCCATCATTGAAGTAACGGGTATCATTTATTACATCGTGATGGCCGTGCTTGGTTATATCAACTGGCCCTTCGCGTTGCTGCTGCTGGCGTTCGTGTACACCTATTCAGTGATGATCACCACCGTGGCCATCGTTTGGGACCAGCTCACTTTCCGTTATTACAAAACCTGGAAAGAAGTAGGATTGCTTTGTCTTACGCCTTTCCTCGAATTTTTATTGTACCATCCGCTCGTTGTATTCTTTTCCCTCCGTGGCTACTATTACTTCCTGACCGGGAAGAAAAGTACCTGGGGCAACATGCAGCGGCAGGGCTTTAAACAGAAAGCAAAAACAGTAACCGCGCAGTCGGCAGCATAAATAAAGCAAAGTGATAGAACTGATCAGAAATTTTTATGAAGGATTTGTATTCACATACGGCATCACCATGTTGCTGCTGTACGGCCTGCTGGCATACATTTCCTTCCGAGGCATCCGGAAATTCCAGCGCCGCAACAGAAACGTGGATTATGATCAGATCATCCAGTCGCCGTTAACGCCCGGCATCTCCATCATTGCGCCTGCATTCAACGAGGCGGTGACCATCATTTACAACGTACGTTCCCTCCTAACACTGAACTATCCCAAATTCGAAGTCATCATCATCAACGACGGCAGTACCGATGATACCTTGCAGAAACTGATTGATGAATACGAACTCGTGGAAGTGGATTTCGCCTACAACGAACGCATCGTTTCCAAACCCGTTAAACGCATCTTCAAATCCACCAATACGGCCTACGATAAACTGATGGTGATTGATAAGGTGAACGGCAAAAGTAAGGCCGATGCCTCCAATGCAGGCATTAACGCTGCTTCGTATGACTATTTCCTTTGTACCGATGTGGATTGTATCATTGAAAAAGATACGCTGACGCGGATGATTAAGCCATTCATGGACGAGGAAGCCAAGAAGATCAAAGAGGTGGGAGAACCCTGTCCTGAATGCGGTTACGTGCATGTGGAAGAAGACAGCACCCGTGTGATCGCCACCGGCGCGACCCTGCGTCTTACCAACTCCTGCGAAATCGACGAAGGCGTGATGCTGCGTGTGCGCCCGCCCAAAAGCCTGATTCCCCGTTTCCAGGAAATGGAATACATCCGTGCCTACGTGCTTGGAAAAATGGGCTGGAGCGAAATCAACTGCGTACCCAACGTTTCTGGTGGACTTGGTCTTTTCGACAAAGAGATCGCCATTAAAGCAGGCGGCTACGATGGTAAATCCTTCGCAGAAGACATGGACATCGTCACCCGCATGTGCGCCTATATGCTGGACAACAATATGAAATACGCCGTGCGGTACATCCCCACCACCCAGTGCTGGACGGAAGGACCGCCCAACCTCAAGATATTCAGCCGTCAGCGGACCCGCTGGGGCCGTGGTCTCGCAGAGATCGTGACCATGCACAAAAAGATCATCTTCAATCCCCGGTATAAACAATTGGGCATGGTGGTATTGCCGTACAGCCTGCTGTTCGAATTCCTCGCCCCCATTATTGAATTCACCGGGATACTATTCTACCTCTACCTCATCATCACCAACCAGATCCATTGGGCGAACGCTTTGGTATTACTGAGTTTTGTTTACTTCTACTCCGTGATGATCACCACTTTCGCCATACTGTGGGACCACATCACCTACCGCTACTATAAAACCTGGAAAGAAGTAATCGGACTGGCTTTGATGGCCTTCCTCGAACCCATCATCTACCACCCGCTCATCGTATTCTATGCACTCAGGGGATATTATTATTTCATGATCGGAAAGAAACATTCCTGGGGAAATATGCAGCGGCAGGGTTTCGGACAGAAGAAGAAAACAGTCGCCACTACCTGATCCTCATTCAATTCTAAAAGATATTCATGCTACGCGGTCTCAGAAATATATGTCTCTTGCTCCTGCTGCTCAGCGGCAGCAACACCTATGCGCAGATCTTCAAACCCAAAGACAAAGCGGAGGACCTGTACAATGAGGCGTTGCACGAGCAACAGAAAAAGAACTACGCCCGTGCGGCAGAACTGGGCAAACAGGCTTTCTCCTATCGTTCCAACGATGCGGACATCGCCTTCCTGACCGCCCGCATGTACCTGCTTTCCGGCAATGGGCTTGAAGGCAGGAAATTCATTAAAGCCACACTGGAAGCGGCGCCTAAATACCGCGAAGCCTATTTCACGGCCATTAACCTGGAAATGCAGGCCAAACAATATTATGAGGCGCTTTGCTTCGCGGAAGACGGACTCAACCAGTTCCCCACCGACCGCGAACTGATCGTTAAAAAACTGACCATCCTCCAGTTGATGGACCGCATGAGCGCCGCCGGAAACTACATCGGGGAAATGGTGGAAAAACTCCCTTACGATACCGCGTTAAAACGGTATTACATTGACCATTACCTGTACGCCGGGAATTATTACAAGAAAAAAGACATCCCTTCTCTTGCGGCTGAAAGCTACCGGAAAGTGCTGAGCACTTACCCGGAAAACGAAGAAGCACGCGAAGCTTTGCTGGCGCTCAACATCAGCACAGGCGGCTATTATTATGCCCTGGATCAAATCAACGCTGAGTTGCAAAAGAACCAGCGCTCTTATGACCTGCTGATGAAAAAGCTGGGTATCCTCCAGGAAATGCACAACTACGCAGAAGCGATTCATACCGTTAATACCATTCTCAAATACTATCCGAACGATGCGAAGGCACGCAAATTGAATACCGAACTGCGCATGGAAGCCGGTGGCTATTACGCCAACACAGACCCTTACATGCTCTACGAATCAGTAATAGAAAAGAACCCCGGTAACCGGGAGGCGCTGAACAAACTCATCGGACTGAGCATGAGCCGCGGTGCTTACCGTGAAGCCCTCAACTGGATCAACAGAGGATTACGCACCACCCCCAACGACAGAAAACTCCTCTCCCAGAAACTGGACGTGCTTGAATTCGACCGGAAATTTACTGAAGCCGCTCTGCTCGCGGAAAAAATATACCAGCAACAACCCACAGCGTCGAACAGAGACAGGATGACCGACCTGAAAATCGCCAGCGGCAGGGAGTTTCTGGTACAGGAACAATATGACCTGGCCATGAACGAATTTGAAGCCGTACTTAAAGTAGATCCGGGGAACATTCAGGCGCTGAACAACATCATCAACCGGTACACCCTTCAGCGGAAATACCCTGCCGCCCTTGCCACGATAGACAAAGCAATGGCACGTTACCCTGACAACGTGGACTTCATCTTAAAAAAAGCCGGCATCCTGGCTGAGGCAGGCAGGTACGAAGAAGCAGCCATCATTACGATGTACCTGCACGAAAAATATCCGGGCAATCCTGTTTATACCGCCAACCTCGCGGAGTTCCGGCTGGCCGCGGGCAGAGCATTGCAGCAGAACGAAGAATACGACCTGGCACGCATCCAGTTCATGGAAGCGCTTGCCGCAGATTCCAGCAACCTGGAAGCCCTCAACTACCTGATTAATCTGGAAGCGGCTGCGGGACAGTACGACAACGCACTCAAATATGTGGCACAAGCTTTCCGGAACGATAAAAAAGGCGGCGCCAGCAGAGACATGATGATGAAACAGGCATCCATCCTCCAGCAAAAAGGTGATTACGCCGAAGCCGCGCGCATTACGCGGCTCCTGATGAACGGCTACCCCTACACTAAAAAGTTCAGGGACGCACACATTGAAAGTCTTATGGCCGCAGGCGTGGATTTCTCCAGGAAAAACCAACCCGATAGCGCCATTCAGCGCTTCGATGCCATTCTCAAACTCAATCCCAAAGATTCCCTGGCGCTGCACTACGCCACCAACATCATGGCGGGTAAAAAAGCTTACGACAGCGCATTGGTGTACATCGACCAGTCCCTGAAATATTATCCCGACAACGAACAAATGCTCCGCAAAAAAGTAGAGATGCTGGAAAGCAAATCGATGTATGCAGAAGCAGCGCTTTACGCGGATACACTGCTCCGTAAATACCCCGGCTCCGCCAACCGTGATTACGCCCATTTCCTGAAGAGCAAAACACTCCGGAACCAGTTCGGTCTGTTCTTCCTGAACTCCACCTACGATTATACTGATAGCAAATACAATATCGCCACTGTAGAATACCGCCGTTTTTTCAACCGGGGTTCCTTCGCGGGACGCATCAACTATGCCGGAAGGCAGCAGGGAACGGGCGTTCAGGGTGAAGCGGAAATGTATTATACCCATTCCAAACGTTTTTACTCCTATGCGTTTGCCGCAGTGGCCAACAAGATCGCCTTCCCCAAACTCAGGGCGGGGTATTCTCTTTTCGCCACACTGCCCAAAGAAACCGAAGCCGAACTGGGCATACGCTACCTCGATGCTGACAGCTCCACCAGCATTTCAGGCGTAACCTCACTCGCCAAACAATTCGGCGACTTCTGGGTGAACGGCAGGGCCTACTTCATCAGCGAGGAATCGGATTTCTACACGTCCCTTAACCTGACCACGCGTTATTATATGAACAACAGGCAGGACTACCTCGCGCTGATCGCCGGACTCGGTACCTCTCCCGACGACCGCAGCAGGCTCATCAATTTCCCCAAACTATCGGGACTGCTTACCCGAAGTGCAGGAGTGGGCTACCAGCGTACTTTCCAATACCGGAATACCCTGGGCATTTACGGTACCTGGATCAACCAGAAAATCACCGATACCGATTTCCAGAACCAGTATGATATTTACATCACCTTCCAGCGTAAATTCTAATCCCACATGCCGGTAAAGTTTGCAGCCATTTTTAACCTGATCGCGCTCCTGCTTCTTACCGGAAATGTGCAATGCCAGGTAAGTAAAGGAAATTTTTCACTGGTGGAAAACAGGGCTTCTGCTTTTAATATTGTTCTTCCGGATGAACCATCCAGGGCCGAACAAAAAGCAGCAGGCATTTTCCAGGATTATGTGCGCAGGATATCCGGCGCCATTCTTCCCATTATAGCGGAATCCTCCTTCGGGGAAACCGGTTCCGCTGTTTTTATCGGTAAAACCTCACACACGCTGCAATGGAACCGTCAGCCCGTTAAAGGCGAAGGTTTTGATATCCGTACCGCCGGGAAGCACCTTTACATTACCGGCGGGAGCGGGCAAGGCGTGGTGTATGGCGTTTACACCTTCCTCGAACGTTACCTGGGTTGCCGGAAATACGCGGCGGGGCAGTCATTTACGCCCAACAATTCAAACATCTCCTTCCCATCCATTTCGATCAGGGAATCACCATCTTTTGTTTTCCGCCAGGTGTTTTATCCCGAGTCCAACGACCCGGAATACCTCAGTTGGCACAAGCTCCATAAGTTTGAGGATTTGTGGGGCCTGTGGGGACATTCCTTTTTTAAGATCATTCCTCCCGGCACCTACTTTAAAGCGCATCCCGAATACTTTGCGGAAGTAGGCGGCAAACGACAACCGAGTCAACTGTGCCTCAGCAATACCGATGTACTGGAACTTACCACATCGTATATGCGCAAGGCCATCGCTGCGAATCCCGATGCGATGTACTGGTCGATTGGTCAGGAAGATGGCGGTGTTTTCTGCACCTGTTCCTCCTGCCGGAAAACTTATGAGGCTGAAGGTAGTCATGCGGGGAGTCTTATCCATTTCATGAATAAAATCGCAGCCCGTTTCCCGGAACAATCTTTCACCACGCTGGCTTACGGCCCCACTTCCAAAGCACCTTTAAAGACGGCACCGGCAAGCAATGTATTCATCATCCTGAGCAATATAGATGCTTACCGGGAGGAGCCGCTGGAAAAAGTAGCTTCCGCAGCAGCCTTCCGAAAAGACCTCGAAAGTTGGAAAAAACTTTCTGCCAACCTGTTCATCTGGGATTATACCACCCAGTTCACCAATTACCCCGCCCCCTTCCCCGCCTATATGCATGCCAGCGCGAATGTTGCTTTTTACAGCAACCATAAAGTGAAAGGCGCTTTTATCCAGGGTTCCGGCGATGGGTTCGGCGATATGAGTGAATGGAACAGCTACCTGTACGCCAAATTGCTCTGGCATCCCCACCTTAACAAAGATTCCCTTTTCAAAGATTTCACCACAGGCTATTACGGCAAGGCGGCTGAATCCGTTCAAACATATATCACAACACTCACGCAGCAGGTCGCGGAAACCAAAGCGCGGTTAGACATCTATGGCAGTCCCATCGCTTCTTCCCAAGATTACCTTGCTCCGGAACGCGTACAGCGCTTATCTGGCTTACTCTCCATTGCCGAAAAGAAAGCCGGGGACGATACCGCGGTTCAACGCAGGTTGATCAAACTCCGGCTGCCACTGACATACACCATACTGGAGCAATCCAAATTTTATGGTATGGAGCCCTTCGGATTCCTTGAAACAACAAATGGGCACACCACAATCCGTAAAGACTGGCCATCAAAGGTGGAAACCTTCGTTCAACAGGCAAAACAGGCAGGCATTACGGAATTGTCTGAAGGAGGCAAAAACCCGGACAACTACCTTAAAGACTGGACACTGCTTTTGGATAAAACGACCCGTTTTCTTCCCCTCAACAAAGCTTTCGGTAAACCCGTTGTGCTCACCCATCCTTTTACACCGGAATACACACTTAAAAAAGAACGCACCCTCACCGATGCACTTCCCGGCACGGAAGATTTCAGTTACAACTGGCTCTTTACTTATGGCAACGATATGATCGCCACGATAGACCTGGAGAAAGAGACACCAATTTCTTCCATACAAATGAACTTTCTTTCGGATGCACGGCATTACATCTTCCTACCCAACTCAATTGTGGTGGAAATATCCAGCAATGGCACAGACTTTACCCAGATCGGAAAGGAAAATATTCCTGCGCCTGAAGAAGATTACAACGTTTCCATCAAACCCTTTACATTCCCGAGCAATACCAATGCACGGTATATCAGGGTAAAAGCCACCGTTCCTCCAGCTGTTCCGGCCTGGCGCATGGCTGCGGCCACGCGTAAGCCAGCCTTGTGTATTGACGAGGTTTATGTGAAGTAAACGAACACAGAAAATTATTCAACTTTCAAAAGCATCACTCCGCTTTCGCAAGTATTATTCTGATT
>CAMLPA010000022.1 GCA_946481605.1 uncultured Flavihumibacter sp.
TGCTTCTTTAGCATAACCCTGAATTATTTTCTTCTGAAAGGATAGTTATTGCGCGTGGGCTCTTTATTCCTTGTATAGGCAACTTTTTACTTTCCCGCAACGACGGCTATGCAAGTCTTAAGTGGTGGGCGAACTGGAAGTATATCAACTCTTGAATTACACTATCATGGAAACCGTTATGATACATGCTATAATATAGCTGGCGGAACAGGAATGTCGGCGCTTATTTAAAATAGATAGAAGTTTAATTTATTTTCTTTACAAGGACTACCGGCACATAAATGAGTAAAGTAAATAATAGATGACTGGGATAAAGCACTTTGAAAATCTCTTTTAAAAGTGCTTTACCCATACCAGCGCAAACAACCTGACAGCTGGTCTGAATACAAAAAACACGCTCTTCGTCTTAATCAACCAGCTTCAATAAAACAGCCACGTTGCGCCTGCGAGGGCACGAAGCAGTGCGCCGTTGCGAGAAAATATCCCTCCAAAACGAACTCCCCACTCCACAGAAGCTCCCCAAAAAACTTAACCGCTCCTTGCGTTCCTTGCTCCCTTGCGTCTTCGCGTGAAAAAAGCATTGCACTGCAAATGCTTGCGCGAAATACCCCAACAAAAAAAGTCCCCCCCAATGGAGAGACTTGAAAATTATCTTACCTGCAAAAACCCTAAGAAAGCTCCTTCACCTTCACCATCTCAATTCGTGTATCCGAAACATTCAAAATATCAAACTGCAACTTATCGATGATGATCCGCTCCTTCAACTTAGGAATCGTTTCATGGTGATTAATAATAAACCCCGAAAGGGTTTCCGACTCATCCACTTCAAACTTGAAACCATATTTCTCGTTCAGGTAATCCAGCTCCAGTCTACCGGAGAAAATGTATTCGTCGTCGGCGATCTGTTTTTCAACGAATTCTTCAGTATCGTGTTCATCTTTGATTTCACCGAAAATCTCTTCGAGCAAATCTTCCATGGTAACAATGCCGGAGGTGCCTCCGAATTCATCCACCACCCAAGCGATGCTTTTGCGCTCTTTGGTGAACTTACTGATGAGATCGGTAACACTCATGCTCTCGGGTACGGCAGGGATGGGCAACAGGATGGCGGGGATGTTCACCGGGTGTTTGAAAAGATCGAGTTGGTGGATATACCCAACGATCTGATCGATGTTGCCCTCGTACACCACCAGCTTACTGAGCTGTGTACTCATGAATTTCTGGCGTGCTTCTTCTATGGGCGCATTCAGGTCAATCCCTTCAATTTCTTTCCTGGGCACCAGGCACTGCCGCACTTTCACGCCGGGCAGGGACAATGCATTTTCAAAAAGCTCCGTATCCAGGTCTTCACTGTGTTCCGACCGCATCTCCTTGGTTTGCTGGTAGAAGTATTCCAGATCAACCCGGGAAAGCGCTTCGCGGTTTTCGTGGATGCGCACGTTAAAAAGATATTTCAGTACCCATTCGGCGATACTCACAAAGAAAGAGGCGATGGGGTAGAAAAGTGTATGGAAGAACTGAACGATGGAGGCGGAATAGTAAAGCAACGTATCAGCTTTCGCACGGAAGATCGCTTTAAAAAAGAATTCCACCACAAGGATGATAATTGTGGCCAGGAAAACATCCACGATCAGGCGGGGAATAGGAATTTCGATGTTCACCCTTTTCCAGAGTACATCGTACATAAAATCGCTTACCAGCAATCCGTAGATCACGAGCATAATGTTCATGCCGATCAGGCATGTCCCGATAAAGCGGGAAGGCTCGTCCATGAACCTGGACAGAATGATTCCCCTTCTTTTTCCCTGCTTTCTTTTGAGTTCGATGCTGAGTTTATTGGCAGAAACGAACGCCATTTCAAGCCCCGAAAAGAAAGCGAATACCAACAGGACCAGTATGGTGATTCCCACCACACCCACATAGTGATACAAACTCATAGGCATATTAAAAAGATAAGTTACGGCTTTTCGGGTGAATTGCCAACAAAGGTGAGAATGGCCGCTTCGGTTTCACGACAGGCTGTTTCCAGGCAATCGTTCACGATGATGCGGTCGAAATGATTTTTAAATGAAATCTCGTAAGATGCTTTGTTTACACGGGCTTCAAGCGTATCTGCCGTTTCCGTTCCGCGCGATTCAAGTCTGCGGCGCAGTTCATCCACAGACGGTGGTTCTATAAAAAGAGAAAGGGATTGTTCGGGAAATTGTTGTTGTACGTGGATGGCGCCTTTCACATCGATGTCCAGCATCGGGATTTTTCCCATCTGCCAGATGCGTTCTATTTCGGCCCGCAGGGTGCCATAGTATTTTCCTTCATACACCATTTCCCATTCAATAAAATCATTGTGCCGGATGTGTTCCTGGAACTGCTCCACACTCATGAAATGGTAATCTTTACCATCCACTTCTCCGGCCCTTGGTTGCCTGGTTGCTGCTGAAATGGAGAAGGAAAGCCATGGATATTTTGCCAGCAGGAACCGGGTGATCGTGCTTTTTCCCGCGCCCGATGGCGCGGTGATGATGATGATTTTATGGGTGGAATCGTTCATATCCTTTGAATATCGGCGCCCAGCGCTTTCAGGCGTTCATCAATGTATTGATAGCCGCGGTCGATCTGTTCAATGTTCTGGATGGTGCTTTTTCCATCCGCGCTCAATGCTGCGATCAGGAGGGAAACACCTGCACGTATATCCGGACTGCTCATGGTGATGCCCCGCAAACGGTGTTGTTTACCCAGACCAATCACCGCTGCGCGGTGTGGATCGCACAAAATGATTTGTGCCCCCATATCAATCAGTTTGTCCACGAAGAACAGGCGGCTCTCGAACATCTTCTGGTGAATCAGCACACTTCCTTTTGCCTGTGTAGCCACTACCAGTACGATGCTCAATAAATCGGGTGTAAAGCCTGGCCATGGGTTGTCGTAAATCGTGAGTACGGAGCCGTCGAGGAAGGTTTGTATTTCGTAGGCATCCTGTTCGGGGATGAAGATATCATCGCCGCGAAACTCCATCTGGATGCCGAGTTGTTTGAATTTTTCGGGGATGATGCCCAGGTTTTCGAGGCTTACATTCTTAATCGTGATCTCGCTGCCCGTCATAGCGGCCATGCCGATGAACGAACCAATTTCGATCATATCCGGAAGCATCCTGTGTTCCGTTCCGCCGAGGTAGTTCACGCCTTCGATGGTGAGCAGGTTACTGCCGATGCCCGATATTTTTGCGCCCATCCTGTTCAGCATCTTGCAAAGCTGTTGCAGGTAAGGCTCACAGGCGGCGTTGTAAATAGTAGTGGTGCCATTGGCCATGCTGGCGGCCATTACGATATTGGCGGTACCGGTAACGGAAGGCTCGTCCAGCAGCATGTACGCGCCTTTCAATTCCGGCGCTTCGAGGCGGAAGAAACTTTCTCCCTGTTCGTAATGAAAAGTGGCGCCGAGTTTTTCGAAACCGATGATATGCGTATCCAGCCTGCGGCGTCCGATCTTATCACCGCCAGGTTTGGGAACATAAGCTTTTTTGAAACGTGCGAGCAATGGACCGGCCAGCATAACGGAGCCGCGTAAGCGCCCGCTTTTCTGGCGGAACTCAGCGGTGCCGAGGTAGTCCACGTTAACGTTATCGGCTTTAAAAATGCAGGTGTCGCGTGATACCCTGTTGATGGATACTCCGAGTTCGCCCAGGAGCTCAATGAGTAAATTCACATCAAGAATATCGGGAATATTGGAGATGGTGATCTCTTCCGGCGTAAGCAAAACTGCGCTGATAATTTGCAGGGCCTCATTTTTAGCGCCCTGGGGGATGATTTCCCCTTTCAGCTTTTTGCCGCCGTTCACTACAAAAGCGTTCATGACCGGTTATTTGAATCTCTTCTTATTGAACTTGTTGTTGGGATTATTCTGGTTGTTCCGGTTGTTGTTACCGCCGCCCTGGTTGTTCCGGTCGCGGTTATTACCCTGGCCGCCACCGTTACCCTGGTTGTTCCCGCCGCGGGGCTGGAATTTCTGGTTGCGTTTGTTGCGGAAATCGTTGTAGTTCCTGTTGTCGTTCTGGCGGAAATGCTGTTGAGGTGCTTTAACGGCGGGCGCATTGGTGAACTCCAGTCCGCCACCGGTGATGGCGTCCAGTTCTCCGCGGATGGCATCATCATGAACGGCTTCTTTGTGCCAGTTCTGGTAAGCCAGTTTCATGTAGTAGGCTACGGCGTTGGCGAAACCTGCTTTCTTTTCCGGATTTTCTTCCTGCAGTCCTTTGTTGATTACCCTTTCCAGGTGTTTTCCCAGGTGGGAATACCGTGGTTTTCCTTTGGGATACGGAATAATTTCCGGCCTTGCTTTCAGTGTTTCACGCGTGGGAATGGGGTAAGGAGATTCCACATCCAGTTTAAAATCTGAAATGAGGAAAAGGTGATCCCAGAGTTTATGACGGAAATCTTCCACGTTTTTCAGGTGTGGGTTCAGAAAGCCCATCAGTTCTATCACCACATAGGCGTTGCGCTGGCGGGTTTCTTTGTCTTCAATAGACATCAGGTATTCCACCATACGCTGGATATGACGGCCGTATTCCCTCATAATGAGGTGATTCCTGGTAGTATTGTACTGCATGCAGGTAAGTTGCTGAGAAATAAAAATGTATTTACTAGGTAAAAAACCGAACTGCGCATGGCGCCTGAGTACTGGCTATCCTTAGTCGATTGCGGTTTATAAGTACCGTCAAAGGTACAGGAAACAATTTGAAAAAAGCAACTCCCTGGATTGTATTGATTTTGAATAAGTTAAGCGTTATTGTATCAGAAGCCTGGTGGTAAATTGCTGCCGGGTGGCCTTATCGGTGGCACGTACATAATACAAGCCCGATGGTGGTTTTACAGACCAGTCTACCTGGAGGGAAGGCTGGTTGCGGAGCGTGTATTGTTTGGTGAAAATACGCTGGCCCGTGGTATTAATGAGTTCTACTTCCATATCACCTTTGATGGCGCGATCGAAATCGAGGCGTACGCCGGAGATGGCTGGGTTGGGGTATGGAGTAACAGCAAAATTAGTTGAATTGCTTCCCTGCACTGATTTAATAGAAGAGTAGCCAAACTTTGTGGCTACTTCTGCACGTTCATATCTTTTGATACGGAAAAAGAGTTTTCCTGCGGAAGCTTGTTCATTTGGTGCATATTGGACGGAGTACTCCATACTACCGGCCTCTTTCACATTGATACTTGATATTCTTCCAAAAGTTTTTCCATCCGTACTCATTTCGATATCATAAGCGCTTGCCAGGGATTCATTTAAGCCTTTCCAGCTTATAATCACCTTGTCATCTTTGCGGAAAACGGTAAAATCTGAAATGCTGTTTGCAAGAATTTCCAAAGGGCATATGTAGTAAACCAAACGCACATTCAGCCTGCTGTAACCTCGCACAAAAAGATCATAGTTGCTGCTACCGTCCAATAGCGTTGTTGTGGAAGTATTCAGATAATCAAAACCAACGGTTCCATGCCCCATGAAATTAGATATTGAACCATTGGTAATATTGGAAATGGTTGTTCGGCTGTTGAATATTGTATCGGGACCAATATGAACTTCATCAGTGGAATCAAGCGGATCTGGATTTGTTGCTTGCAAAAGATATGGGCCGTATTCCTTTATGGGGGAAGTCACATTTGATGTAAATCCCCATGGAGTAGTAAATCTTGATCTTCTGTAAGATTCAAAAGTGTAATAGTCCGCAAAATTTTCTCTGTTAAATAAGTCGAAATGAAGGACAGTCGTAACGGTTGAAGAGAATCTTGCGCAACTTATACCACTATCGGGCGGTGGTGTACCCAAGCGGTTAAAAGTTATAGTTGAATTGATGTCTGTTAAGGAATCGATAGTACGAACCTGTACTATTGAATCGGGAGTTGTGCCTCCAGAGCATTGGCAGGGAGGTTGAGCGGAAGCATCAAAAAAACTAAAACCAACAATCAGCCATAACGCACATACCAATGTGTAGAATTTTGGTTTCATAGGGATCAATTTGGATTTGGACTTTGGATTCGGATCAATTGCAAAATTAGAAAGATTACCAACCCGTTCCTAAGTGGAATCCCTCCAATTTTAAGCACCGTAATTCCCGCAAAAACCAAGCCTGTTTTTGGCCGGAGCTTTGCCGGAATACGGTTGTAAAACGAAGCAAAGCCTTGTTTATTGCGCCTTTAAGGAATGTATTACTTTTGCGGAAATGAACGGAAAAATTTTGCTGCATCTTCCGGGCAAGAATAAAAAAAATGCGCTTTTCTCTGATGAAAGCCAGTACGTTACTTCAGCATTGAAGACCATCGGCTATGCTGATGTGCATGTAGGCTGGACCAGAAACAATGCGGACAATGCTGAAAAGAAACCAGCTTCATTTATTGAAAAAGCCTGGTTCCGCAGGTTCACCATGCCTGCGCTGCTGAAAAACGCTGGCGCTGAAGCCTTGGTTAGCCTGGATGAATACACGCCACATACCGGGGGTAAACCCTGTATAAACGTTATTTTATCTCCTGGGCAGAAAAACAGGACCAGTGTTTTCACGCCCGATGCCCTTCTTGCGGAAGAAACCAATGTTCCCTGGTTACCTGCCTTCGCCGACCCCGCTGCTAAGGCTTTGCCATGGGAAGAGCGGGAGGCCATTAAAGAGCAATTGACGGAAGGGAAAGAGTTTTTCCTGACTTTATTAGATGCCCACGACAAAACCACCCTCACGCAAATGCTGAAAGCCTATTCTTTGTTC
Source organism: uncultured Flavihumibacter sp. (assembly GCA_946481605.1). Next base: position 6,746 of record CAMLPA010000022.1, read on the forward strand.
AAGCAACGCCAGCGTACCGGATTGCGCTGGCTGTTTGCAGGCACCGAAGCGCAGGTGGAAGCTTTTAAAGTGTTGACGGCATCTTACAAACTCCGTGAGCACCTCACCATACTTTCCCTGCCTGAAGCCGTCCTGCCCTGGCAGTGGATCGCGGCATCTTACGCGCTCATTTATTTTCCCGCACAAAAAAGCTGGCACCTGCCTTTTTACACTGCGCTGGCCGCCGGTGCTCCCGTGATTACTTCACGCGGTTACGCCGGTATTCCCGTAGAAAGCGCCTTGTTCTCCAAGACAGTACCGGGCGAACTTTCCGAAGCCATGAAACTGATCTTTAAAGATGAAGCCCACCGGAGCCGGTTGATCCACAATGGATTGGAACGTGCGCACTTTTTTACACCACGGGCCACAATGGAAAAGATCAGCCAATGGTTCTGAATCCGATTGCGGCCGCGATTCTGTACATTTGCAACTGATTCATCCTTGAAACCTGAAACAAACATCATAACAAAAAGCACCAACAGCGCCTAAGCAATAAGCACTATGAAACAATCCACGATCACGATCAATGTTGCGTTGGACGAAGACAAAGTTCCGCAGGAAATCAACTGGCAGGCTACCGACAGTACCGCAGATACCGCCCAAAAAGCCAAAGCTATGATGCTCGCTTTCTGGGATGGCGCTGATAAATCCGCCATGCGTATTGACCTCTGGACCAAAGACATGATGGTGGATGAAATGGCTGACTTCTTCTACCAGACCATCACTACCATGGCCGACACGTACAGCCGTGCCACCAGACACACAGAACTGGTGGAGGACATGAAAAAATTTGCCCAGGATTTCTATAAGAAATTCCGCGACAGCCAGGAAAAAGCAGGGTAAGCCGCTTCCCGCTGTTTATTCTCTTGCCCGATACATCACCTAAAACTTGAACACATGAGCCTTGAACAAAAGATTATGGGCGATATGAAAGCCGCCATGCTTGCCAAAGACGAAAAAGCCCTCCGCGCATTACGCGCCATCAAAGCAGGCATCATCAACGCAAAAACCGCAGAAGGTGCCGGAGGTGTGATCTCTGAAGAAGAAGAACAAAAACTTTTGCTGAAACTCGTAAAACAAAGAAGGGATTCCCTGGAAATATTTACCCAGCAGAACAGGCCCGACCTGGCCCAGAAAGAACAGGAAGAAATTGAAGTGATTGAAAAGTTTCTGCCCAAACAACTTGATGCAGAAGAGTTGAAAGCCGCATTACTGGCCATTATTGAACAGACCGGCGCTAAATCTCCCGCCGACATGGGAAAAGTAATGGGCGTGGCCACCAAACAACTGGCCGGAAAGGCCGACGGCAAAGCCATTTCAGCAACTGTAAAGGAACTGCTCGCCAGCTAAATCTTATCCATTGGATTTTATCATTATCCTGATATTGGGTTATGCCGCCTGGAAAGGGTGGAGCAGGGGCTTTATCATGGCCCTGTTTTCGCTTGCCGGCACTTTGCTGGGCGTATTGGCGGCAATCAAATTTTCAGCAGTAGTGGCCGTTTACCTCGCGGAACATACCAGTTGGGATGGGAAATGGCTACCCTTCCTTTCCTTTCTAATCGTATTGTTGCTGGTAACAATGGTGGTGAACATGGCCGGTAAAATGGTGGAGGCCACTATGGACGCGGCATTGCTGGGTGCGGCCAATAAACTGGCAGGCGTGGTACTCTATGTTATTTTATATGCGTTCGTGGTGAGTATGGCGCTGTATTATGGCGGGAAAGCCGGACTGATAGAATCCCGAACCGATGGATTGGCAGGAATGCTTACCCCGCTCGCGCCAAAAGTGCTGGGCTTCCTGGCCCAATGGCTCCCGTTTTTGAGAGAAGCCCTGTTCGATCTGGAAGCATGGCTGGGGCGGCAGTAACGTTTTTTTTCTTACATTGAATACAAATAAAGCGTTAAAATCCTTTATTTTAGCGATTGATTGTGGCTTTGAATATCAACTAGCAAGATGCATTACGAGATCAAACAACAGGATAAGTTCAGGTTCGTTGAAGAAGGACAGGGTGAGCCATTGGTATTGTTACATGGCTTGTTCGGTGCACTGAGTAATTTCAGTGACCTCATCGAATATTTCAGGCAACATTATAAAGTGGTGGTACCTATGTTGCCTTTGTTCGACCTCGATATCCTGCACACCTCTGTGGGTGGGCTGCAAAAGTATGTCCATAAATTCATCGAAGCCAGGGATTACAACAACATTCACCTGCTGGGCAATTCACTGGGTGGCCATGTTGGACTCGTACACATCCTCAAACACCCTGAACGCATTAAGTCATTGATTCTCACCGGAAGCTCCGGGCTTTTTGAGAACGGTATGGGAGATACCTACCCAAAACGGGGCGATTATGAATACATCCGGAAAAAAACCGAACTCACCTTTTTCGACCCGGCCATGGCCACCAAAGAACTGGTAGACGAAGTATATGAGATCGTGAACTCCAGGCTGAAGGTCATCAAGATCATCGCGCTGGCCAAAAGCGCCATCCGCAACAACCTCGGCGAAGAACTGGCCCAGATCAAACAACCTACCTTACTGGTTTGGGGCAACAACGATACCATCACCCCGCCGTTTGTGGCCCGGGAATTCAATAAACTCATTCCAAACAGTGAGTTGCATTTCATTGATAACTGCGGACATGCCCCCATGATGGAAGTGCCAGGGGAATTTAATACGATCCTTCATAAATTTCTTACAAAACTGAATCAACCGGCAGCGGTTCACCAGTAATTATCGTCTATAAGGGAACAGCGGTTGCCAAACGATGCGCCTGCAATATGAAAGCAAGGAACAGCGTTTGCTTGTGTGGAGAAGTTATATTGTTCGTCCTTAAAATCAGAACCGGTGATTAACAGAAACCTCATTTCGGCTGCCATCCCCCGCCTCCATTTGCACGATACTGTGTACCTGGCCCTGCAATACATGGCTGATTTCCACCTCACCCACCTCCCCGTGGTGCAGGATGAAAAATTTGTAGGTGTGGTGAGTGAAGAAAGTCTGCTCGATGTAAGCGATGAAGCGTCCCCGTTATACAGGATCCAGGAAAGTTTCATTCCCCATTTCACGGGCGCGGGCAACCACATTTTCGATACACTCGGTAAGATAACAGAGTACCAGTTGAGTTCCATTGCCGTAGTGGAAGCAGATGGTAATTTCGTGGGTTCCATCACCCAGCAGGATCTGCTCAAACAACTGGCCCTATTCACCGGAGCCAACGACAAAGGCGCGCTGATCGTGCTTTCCATGGAGAAACAGGACTTCTCCTTCAGCGAAATAAGCCGGCTCATTGAAACGAATGATGCCTATGTTACCCAACTCAATACGGCACATATCCCGGGAACCGGAGAGTTTATCGTGATCCTGCGCATCAATAAGTTCGAAGTATCCGACATCATCGCCACCCTGCAACGCTTCGAATACAATGTGAAATACTATTTTGGGGAAGAAAGATATGAGAATGAATTGAAAAGCAATTACGAACACCTGATGAACTACCTTAATATCTAAACTTGGCATAAATTTTTTAGTCCGGTATCGTTTAGTACCCTAAACGCTTATCTTTATCACATTTCACTTCATGAGGATACCGGATTCAAAATACGCATGGTCATTGTGTCTGCTGCTGTTGTGTGTAATGCGCGCTTCCTCACAGGCCAGGATTGAACCCCCACCCATTCTGGATACATCATTTCTGAATGTGGTTCCGCCTAAAGACACTTCTGCTCCACGTCCGGCGGCCAATTCTCCTTTTCATATCCGCGAAATCTACATCACGGGAAATAAGAAAACAAAATCGTACACCATTGAACGGGAATTGCCTTTCCTACGGGGAGATAAGGTGGAACTGAAATACCTGGTGGAGAAATTCGAAATCGCCCGGCAACAATTGATGAACACCGCGCTCTTCCACGAAGTGGTGGTGGCCGTGAAAAGCTTTGAAGGCTACGATGTGGATGTGATGGTAGACGTGAAAGAAAGGTGGTATGTTTTCCCCATTCCATATTTTAAGTTAGTGGACAGAAACCTGAACCAATGGTGGGTGGAGCAGAACAAAAGTCTTGAACGGGTGAACTATGGCTTGAAGTTTACTTATTACAATTTTACAGGCCGGAAAGACAAACTTCGTTTATGGCTCATCAACGGCTATAACCGCCAGATACAGATGCGGTACGAACAGCCTTACGCCGATAAATCTTTGAAACATGGCTATAATATTGGGTTTTCCTACCTGAAGAACCGGGAGGTGAACTATGCCACTATTGATGATAAACAGGCATTCGTGAAACGGGACGGCTTCATCCGCGACCAGCTCCAGGTAAACCTTGAATATGTTTACCGCCCCGCCCTGCGTACCCGGCACACCTTCAAACTGATTTATACCGACGAAAAAGTTGGGGACACCGTTGTGCAACTGAACCCCGGCTATTTTAATGCAGGCATGCGCCGCATCCGTTTTCCCGAATTATCTTATACGCTTGACTACCAGTTCGTAGATTATATCCCTTATCCCCAGGACGGCTTTATGGGAGATTTCACTTTCGCGAAGCAGGGTTTTCATAAAGACCTGAACGTATGGTCTTTTGCGGCGAAAGCGAATTACTCCAGGAAATTTGCGCCCAAAATGTCGTACACCGTTCAGGCGAATGCTTCTGTCAAGTTTCCTTTCAACCAGCCTTTCTATGCGAGGAGGCTGCTCGGCTTTGGCGACAATTACCTCCGCGGACTGGAATATTATGTAGTGGATGGCGTGGCCGGTGGCCTGTTGCGTACCACATTAAGAAGGGAAATGTTCAAGGTCACCATCGGAAATCCGGTAAAGTCGAACCTGCGTTCCATCCCGTTCCGTTTCTTCCTGAAAACTTATGCGGACCTCGGCTATGTATATTCACGTGATCCCGGCCCCACCAATCAGCTTTCGAACCGGATGTTGTACACCTGCGGGTTGGGCGTGGATGTGGTAACCATCTACGATTTTGTGATGCGGTTTGAATTCAGTCTGAATCAACTCGGACAAAACGGCCTGTTTTTACACAACAGAAACGATTTCTGAGTATTTTGCCGCCTTATTGTACCGGGAAGTAAGAATATGCCGGGCATCACCAAAAAACGATACGGATGAAAGTTGCTATTTACAGCCGGAAATTGGAGTGGGACCTGTACCAGGAAGTGCAGCTCCTGATCGATGAACTGGTTGCCCAGCAAATAGAACCCGTTTTTTACGCGCCTTTCTACCAGCAGATCAGTCAATCCATGGAACTGCTTCCCGGCTGGAAAACCTTCTCCGAATCGGCGGAACTGGGGGAAGAGATAGATTGTATCATCAGCCTGGGCGGCGACGGTACTTTACTGGACACGGTAACCCTTGTGCGCAACAAGAACATCCCGGTAATGGGCATCAACTTCGGAAGGCTGGGTTTTCTGGCCAGCATCGGCAAGGAAAACCTGACCAGCGCTGTTTCCGCACTAGTGAACCGGACGTATGTGCTGGACAAAAGGGTGCTGATCCACCTCGATTCCAATATTCCTTTGTTTGATGGACTGCCTTATGGACTGAACGAGTTTTCCATTCATAAGCGGGACATCGCTTCCATGATAAAGATCCATACCTACCTCAATGGAGAATTCCTGAACAGCTATTATGCCGACGGGCTGATCCTGGCCACACCCACCGGGTCCACCGGTTATTCCCTCAGTTGTAATGGCCCTGTCGTGTTCCCGGATTCAGGTAGTTTTGTGATCACACCCGTTGCGCCACACAACCTGAACGTACGGCCCATTGTGGTGCCGGATAACACGGTCATCAGTTTTGAAGTGGAGAGCCGCAGCGACCAGATCATCTGCGCATTGGATTCCAGGAGAGAAATTGTTGAAAAAGACATACAACTTGCCGTAAAAAAGGAGAACTTTACCATAAGTTTGGTACGCCTCAACGAGAATAATTTCCTTCAGACCCTCAGAACCAAACTTTCCTGGGGCCTTGATAAAAGAAATTAACAAATCCTCTATCCTAAAAAGCCGGTATTTACGTTAACCACTAACACATTCGTGCGCACATGAATCTGAAAAAAATTACCACGGCTGCGGCTTTCGCCCTTTTAACCGGCTTAGGAACTGTACAGGCTCAATCGGAGGCCATCGTTCAGGAAGGGGAATTCGGGGTGACCCTGGGGGCAGCCCATTATTTCGGCGACCTCAATACACGCGCTGGTTTGAACAGACCCAAACTTGCCTTCGGCGCATTCTTCCGCAAACAATTCGGCAACTATATTGGTCTGAGAGTAGGTGGTCAGTTCGCGCAGGTGGGCTATTCCGATGTGTACAGCTCCAATGAATACCAGCAGCGCCGCAACCTCAGTTTCAACTCCCGCATCTGGGAACTCGCCCTGCAAGGCGATTTCAATTTTTACAAATTCGTTCCGGGCGATCCGGACCATGCTTTCACACCCTATGTGACCCTGGGTGTGGGCATTTTTAATTACGATCCTTACGCTTACCTCGGCGGTGAAAAATATTTCCTGCGCCAACTGGGTACGGAAGGGCAGGGCAGCGCGCTTTATCCTGAAAGAAAAGCGTACAGCTCCATGGCGGTGGCCATTCCATTCGGCGTGGGCGTGAAATATAACCTTACACCCGGCATCAACGTTGGCTTTGAAGTGGTACACCGTTTTACGAATACCGATTACCTCGATGACGTAAGTACCACTTATGCCGGTGCCGACGCGTTTCCGAACCTGCCTAATGGCGATCCCAGTCCGGCTTTCCTCCTCCAGGACAGAAGCTATGAAAAGGGCGATCCTATTGGTGTTGCAGGCCGCCAGCGCGGGCAGAGCAAACAGAAGGACCAGTACATCACCGCGCAGTTCACGCTTTCCTTCAACCTCACTTCTTATCGCTGCCCACCGGTTAGGTAGTAGCGATGCTATTCCCTATCTTTGTCGCCGCCCATGCCCGGACTTCTTCCAGGCTGGTTAAAATTTGACGCGAATATGTCGCTGAAGGAAAAAATCAACAAAGACCGGCTGCCCAGCCATATCGCCATCATCATGGATGGAAACGGGCGCTGGGCCAAAGAAAAAGGACAGGACCGCCTTTATGGCCATTTTCATGGCGTGGAAAGTGTGCGGAACATCGTAGAAGGCTGCGCCGAACTGGGTGTAGGTTACCTTACCCTGTACGCTTTTTCCACCGAAAACTGGGACCGTCCCGAGTACGAAGTGACCGGCCTCATGGAATTGCTGGTGGATACCATCCGGAAAGAAGTGGAAACACTCAACCGCAACAACATTAAACTACATGTGATCGGCGACATGAGCATGCTGCCGGAATACGCCCGCCAGGAACTCCAGGAAGCCCTTCAGATGACCGCCGGCAATACGGGATTGAACCTTATTATGGCGCTCAGTTACAGCAGCAGATGGGAACTGTTGAATGCTGTAAAAGCCATTGCCGCAGAGGTAAAAAACAATGGCCTTGATCCGGAAACCATTACCTACGATACCATACAGAACAAACTGTGTACCAGTGCGTTCCCCGATCCTGAACTGATGATCCGCACCAGCGGTGAATACAGGATCAGTAATTTCCTGCTTTATCAACTCGCTTATGCTGAATTATATTTTACACAGGTGCGCTGGCCCGATTTCAGAAAGGAAAACCTCTATGAGGCCATCCTCGATTTTCAACAACGGGAAAGACGTTTCGGAAAGACCGGCGACCAGGTAAAAGCCGAAACCGCCGACACAAATGCCCTGTAAATGGCCTTTTAACAAAGAGTTTTAATTATTCCCTTTAATTTGCTCCTCTTAATATCGATATTTTGATGCAACGGAAATCTAAGCTGGCTGCCCTGCTTTTTGTTTTTTCTCTCTTATCCTCCCCGGCGCTGTTCGCGCAGGTTACCGATACTACTACACAGGAAGTGCCTGATTTGTTCAACTCCAGGAACCCCCAGGAATATACCGTTGCTGAAGTGGTGGTTACGGGAAACAAACGTTACGATAACTCCCTCGTTATTTCCATCGCCGGCATCAATGTGGGCGATAAAATTCTGATCCCCGGAGGCGATGCTTTCAGCAAAGCCATTCAGAACATCTGGAAACAAAACCTTTTCGCCAACATCCGCATTTACATTACCAAAGTAGTAGGGAACAGGATATATATTGAACTGGCCGTTACTGAAAGGCCGGGCCTGAACAATTATATATTCAAAGGCATTAAGAAATCTGAATCGGATGAACTGAAGGAAAAAACGGGTATGGTAAAGGGAAGACCCATTACCGAGAACATGAAACGTACGGCAGAAGAGAATATCCGTAAATATTATAAGGAAAAAGGTTTCCAGAACGTAACCATCGATATCGATGAAACACCCGTTGCTGGCATGAACAATGCCAATGATGTGGTGATCACCATCGAGAAAGGCAGGAAGGTGAAAGTGAACCAGGTGGCTATTTACGGTAACGACAATGCTTCCGACCTGAAAATCAAAAAGCAGATGAAGGGTACCAAAGAAATGACCCGCATCACACTGTTCCCCGTAATCGATTCCAGTTCTTTCGGTGTGAACGATCGCCCCGACGTGAACCAATACCTCAACAACAAAGGGTATCTCTCTCTTTCCAAAACAAAAGAATTCCTCGATCCCTGGTTCCGTTTCAAACTGTTCAGCTCCGCGAAGTTCAATGAACAGAAGTACCGCGAAGACAAAGAAAAAGTGGTTACATTCTATAACTCACTAGGTTTCCGCGATGCCTCCATCGAAAAAGATTCTATCTACAATGGTGGAAACGGGAACCTGAACATTGACATTAAAGTAAGCGAAGGACACAAATATTATTTCGGGAACATCACCTGGAAAGGCAACACCAAATACAGCGATTCCCTGCTGAACTACCTCCTCGGCATCAAGAAAGGAGACGTGTACAACCTGGAAACGCTGGAAAAGAAACTGGGTAAACAAATGTCGCCCGAAGGTGGAGACATCAGTGGGTTGTATATGGATGACGGTTACCTGTTCTTTAGTGTGGATCCTATTGAAACTGCGGTTTACAACGATACCATCGACTTCGAGATCATGATGCGCGAAGGTCCGCAGGCCACCATTAAGAACGTGCGCATTTCGGGGAACGATAAAACAAAAGAGTATGTGATCCGCAGGGAAATCAGGACCGTGCCGGGCGAAAAATTCAGTCGTGCCGACCTCATCCGTTCCAACCGCGAAATCGCTAACCTCGGTTATTTCAACCAGGAAAATATCGGCATCGTCCCCATTCCCAACCAGGATGATGGTACGGTGGACATCAATTATACCGTGGAAGAAA
>CAMLPA010000023.1 GCA_946481605.1 uncultured Flavihumibacter sp.
CGGGGATGGTAACGGTATTCCTTCTTTTGTAATAGAACCAGAGTTGCCCCTCGCCCACGAACTCTTTGCGGTATTCTTTCAGTATCTCCGCATGGAGTTGATCGGCAGTTCCGGTAGTGGCCAGTTCAGGAAGCAACCTGGCTTTTCTTACCACGTTGAGGTAAGTGTACCCGTCAGCGGTAGCAGGTGCTGCTTCTGCGGCGATATAATACATTTCCGGCAGACGGAGTACAGGAATGAGCCGTTGCTTAACGTTAGAGACATTGTCTGAGTAGAACTTTTTAGAATAGATAACGGCATCGGTCACGCGAAACCACATGTTCTGCGAAGCTTCATATTTCCGCACATCTGTACCATATCCGGCCACCGAAGCCTCGTACATGTTGTTTACTTTCGTAAGTGTTGTAAAGTAATCTGCCGCCTCGCCACCTGTTGTGGAGGTATTCTTCAAATCCGCATCCACCTGTAATTTCAGCCCCGACACATGTACGGAAAAAAGATGTTCTCTTGTAAACGTGAGGTCCGACGCAACATTGGTTGCATCTGCATTGATCTCTGTTGGAAGAATGAACCTGAATTTTCCGCTATCGATCACCTTTTTAGCATATTCCAGCGCCAGCGTCTTTTCATTGCTGTAGAGATATAACCTTGCCAGCATTCCTTTTACAGCCCAGCTATTGAGGTGGTTCTGTCTGTACATCGAAAGCAGGTCGAGCGATGTGGCGCCCTGGTTGTCCGCAATCTGATCGATATCAGGATAGGCAGACAATATCTGGTCGGCAGCTTTCAGGTCGGCCTCGCATTTATCCAGCACCTCGGTCATCGTAAGCCTGGCCTGCGGAGAAACCGTAAACGCTTCGAGATACGGAATAGCGGGCGCCGTTGCATTTGCGCCTTCAAGATAAGCGGGCGCATACATCCTGAGGAGGTCGAAGTGAAGGAATCCACGCAGTGCCAGCGCTTCCCCTTTTACCAACGCGTAAGCCTCAGTAGACAGCACATTTTTCTTTGCATCCACATTTTTCAGAATGAGATTCGCCTGTGCAATGGCTTTATACTGGGCCTGCCAGATGCCATCGGTTATTGCGGGCACATTTGTAGGTGTGGTAGATAAATAGTTGTACCGTGCTATTTGACCATACACATTTGTAGTGGTGCTGCTTTTGTTTTCGTACCGTTGGGCGAGCACGTCCAGGAAACCATAACTGAGGTTTCTGCCATAACTGTCCTGGTTCGCCAGCAATTGATACACGCCGAACAGCGCTTCTGTAAAGCCCTGCTGGCTGCTGAATTGTTCATCTTCCCTGATCTGCGTACGCGGATTTACTTCCAGCCACTTTTTGCAGGAACTCAGTCCCGCCATGGCCAGGAAAGAAGAAAGTATGATGATAGATTTATGTAAACGCATTTGTTCTGGTTCTTTGGTTAGAAAGTGGTTTGGAACTGCAACGTAAAGCTTCTGCTGAACGGATAATCCAGTCCGCGTTCGCGGCGGATGCTCGATGTCCAGAACACTTCGTTACTGAAAAGTGTGACCCTTGTATTCTGCAAACGGAACTTTTTATTGAAAGCATCTGAAAAGCGGTAGTAGAGAGAAGCGCTTTCGCAGCTCAGGAAATTATCGTCCTGCACGAAACGGGAGGTCGCGAATGTTCTTTCACTGATCGCGAAACCGGCATGGTCCAGCAATCCTTTAAAGAAAGCCTGGTCGCCGGGGCGCTTCCAGCGTTCTTCTGCCACTCTTCTGTCTACATTATAAAGGCCAACGTTCACATTCTCCACCCTGTCGATCAAGGTTTGGTTGTACGCCTGTCCGCCGTACCTGAAACGGAAATACAGGTTTACGCCAATGCCTTTCTTTTCGAAATTAGTGCCGAAAGTTCCTTCAATATCAGCCCTTGTATCGCCTACGATCACCTGGTTGAGGGGGGAATACACAGAAGTGATTTTTCCGTCGCGGGTAAGAAACAGTTCATCACCTGTAGCAGGATCAATCCCGAGTGATTGTACCGCCCAGATGGCCGTAGTACTTTGTCCTTCCGCATAACGGATGATGGGCGTACTGGACCTGGTGGTATCAGCACGTTTGTTCATCGCTTCGATGGTATTTGAAACCTTCTCAATGGTATTGGTAACGCGGAAAAGGTTCGCAAATACCGACCAGTTATCGCGCCCGCGGTTGCTTCTGAAGATGGTGTACCTGATGTTCGCTTCCAGCCCTTTGCTCACCACATCTCCCATGTTATCGCTGTAGGAATTAAATCCGGAAGAAGGTGCGGTAGAAACGGTAGCGATGCTTCCTTTTGTTTTCTCCACAAAATAGTTCGCGGTAATGTCGAGTTTATCGAACAAAGTGATATCTGCCCCGAAGTTGTTCTTCTGTGTTTTCTGCCAAACCAGCGCACTGTTTCCGAAGCCCAGCAGGTAAGTGCCGATAACACCGCGGTAATCGCGATCTGTATAGTACTGACCAGTGGTAAGTCCCAGGTAGCTCGCGAAGTTTTGTGAACCGGTATAACCGAAGGAATAACGCAGTTTCAGCCTGTTGATGTAGTTCAGGTCTGAAAACATCTTTTCGTTGTGGAGGTTCCAGCCAATTCCTGATGACCAGAACGGCGCGAAACGTTTATCGGAACCGAACTGTGAAGAACCATCCAGCCTGTACGACAGGTCCAGCAGGTAACGGTCATCGTAAGCATAGCTGAAGTTGGAGAGCAGACCGCTGAGCCTGGACAAACTTTCCGTACCGGTAGGTTTGGAGCCATCCGGGAACCTGTTTCCCAGGGTAAGCTGGTCCAGTCTTGAATTGGGGAAGCCCTGCACCATAAAAGATTCCGTGCTGTACCTGGTTTCCTGTATGTTAAGCCCCAGGGTAGCGTAGACCATGTGTTCTTCGAAACGTTTGTTCACATCGCCGGTGAGCATGCCTTCCATGCTTGTTCTTTTTCCATATCCTTTGGTGTAAGAGCCTTTTTCGAAAGTAGGCCTTGATACGAAAGAAGTATGTTGCGCGGGCAGGAACCTGTCGGATTCATCGTTCTGTTCCTGGTAGGAAAAACGACCGGTAACACGCAGCCACTGCAAGGCCTGCCATTGTGTGAAGAAGTTATTGGTCAGGTTCCGGTAGGTGGTGCGGTCCACCACGTTCAGCGAAGCGTTGTAAAGCGGGTTCACGGCTCTTCCTGCCACTTGCCCGTCCAGGTTGTTGTAGGAATCGAAATTGGTGAGCCTTGTGCCTGTTCTGGGATCTATGATGGACTCCAGGTATATCTTCTGCGTACCATCTTCGTTCACCGGCGACCAGTAAGGATTCAACTGTGTATATTGCCGGAAAGTGCCGTAGGGAGAGTTATTGGCTCTGTTGTAGCTTAATATAAGGTCGTTGCGGAACTGGAAGTTTTTAATGCGGTAGGAAAGGAATGAACTTCCCATAATATTCCTTCTGTCAGAACCTTTCATCACCCCGTTCTTCTGATCGTAGGTGAGGTTGATGCCATACAGTACGGAATTGGAACCGCCTTCCAGGTAAATATTGTGTTTGGTGCCCACACCGGAACGCAGCGGTTTTGCGAGCCAGTCGGTATTTACACCTTTGTTTATTTCTGCTAGTCTTGAAGCATAGATAATATCCAGTTCTTCCTGGCGGAAGTTCCAGGTATTATTGTAAAAACCTGCTTCTTTTTCGATATCAATTTTTTCCCTTGCGTTCAGCAGGTTGTACCCTGTAAGATCAGGTGCTTCCACCACAAGATTGGCATTGTAGGTAAAGCGGAGTTCACCTTCTTTAGGCCGGATGGTTTCAATAACGATTACTCCGTTTGCTGCGCGGGAACCATAAATGGAAGTGGCTGCGGCATCTTTCAGAATGTCTACCCTGGCGATCCGGTTCATATCGAGGTCATTGATCCGTTGAAGTGACACTTCAAATCCATCCAGAATGAAGAGCGGCGTATTGACGCTGTTGGTATAATTGAAGGGGTTCTCCCCTCCTGAACGGCTGAGGTCGTTCAGGCTGTTGCCTCCGCGAAGCGTTACTTCGGGCAGGGCGTTGGGATTGGAACCCAGATTTATATTTGGTGGTATCTGGAAAGAGGGGTCCAGTGATTTTAAAGCGGTCAGTACATTGCTGTTGGTAACCTTACCCAGGTCTTCGGAGGTGAAGGAACTTGCCGCGCCCGTGTAGTTCTGTTTGTTACGGGAGAACACACCCGTAATCACGAGTTCTTTCATGGAAGCAGGGCTTGCTTCCAGGCGCACGGTCACCACATCGCCATCTTTCACTTCAATTTCTTTGGGGAGATAGCTTACAAAAGAAACGACGAGTATCGATCCTTTGTCGGCAGTAATAGAGAAACGACCGGCTGCATCCGTGGATACACCTTTCTTCATCCCTTTGATTACTACACTGGCGCCGATAACCGGTTCCCCGGTTTTATCGTCAAGCACTCTTCCTTCAACAGTGATTTGTGGTGTGTTGACAGTGGCTCGAAATTCTTTAGCAGAGATTTCCGCTTCTTTGATTACGATCACCTTTCCAACAATCCGGTAAGACAAACCGGTTCCATCGAGGCTTTCCTGGATGGCTGCCCGGAAATTAACATCCGACAGGTTGAGGTCTTTCTTAGGTGCATTCTTCAAAAGTTTGCTGTCGGCCCAGAAATCGTAGCCGGTCTGCCGTTTTATTTCCCGGAAAACATTTTCGAGCGACATGCCCTTCTGTTTGATGGACACGTTCTGTGAAAAGGTTTTGGCGGAAACCTGCATGCATACTGCGAATAAAAAGATGGCTGTAAATTTCATCGCCAGCACAATTTTGGTAGCTGTTTGCGTGCGGAACCATTTTCCTGGTTGAATGGAGATGGTCCTTTTACATAACAGTGTTTTGGTTAATAGCCCCCCAGGTCGCTTTGTGGGGGAAGCGTTTAAATTCATAACTTCGTTGAGTTTGGGTTGAATAATACCAGGCCGCAATAGCGGAATACAAGCTTTGTCCGATAATCCGGATTCAGTTCCGGGATCGGCGGGCCGCCTGAACTTTACGCCGCTCCGGTTGCCCCCGGGGCGGTTTCATTTTCAGAACGCCGTGGAAAAAATTTTGAAGGTTAAGGCTTTGCTTTAAGGTTTGGCAGTTAACTTATCATCCTGCAAGCAACGATCAGATCAGGTTTATTGGTTCTTGACCGTTAGAAGGTGTCCATTGAAATCCGCCTGGATACCGTTTACTTTCAGTATCTCAAGCAGGTCGGAAAGTTTTGTACTTCTCGACAGGTCCACCGTATATTTTTTATCACTGATGTTTCCTTCATACGCCACATCCACATTGTACCAGCGGGCGAGTTCGCGCATGATGGATTTAAAATCCGTATCATTAAAAAAGAAGCGTCCGTTTTTCCAGGCCATCACTTCTTCTGTGTTCACATTAGAAACAACTGTTACGGAGTTATGGTCCCAGGTGCGGGTTTGCTGTCCCGGTTTCATGAGGTAGGTACCAGTTTTAAAATTCACTTTCACGGAACCTTCGAGCAATGTGGTGGCATTTACGGGTTCATCTTCATACATATCAATGTTGAAATGTGTTCCCAGCACTTCGATTTCATAATCTTTCGTCTGTACTTTAAATGGCGTACCGGCTTTGGCCACTTCAAAATAAGCTTCTCCTTCAATGGCCACTTTTCTATCCTTGTTATCGGCGAAGAAAACCGGGAAACGTATGCTGGAAGAGGCGTTCAACCAAACATTGGTACCATCTGGCAGCAGCAGTTGGTATTTTCCACCACGCGGTGTGGTAATGGTATTCTCAGGAATATCTTTAACAGGCGCCGCCGGTAGCAGCGCAGCATCGTACTGGTAAGAAAGCACACCATTGTTATTGGTGATACGCACATTGCCCACTGTGGCCACTCCGCTTGAAAGCGCCGAATCCAGGGATACAACCGAACCATCCGCAAGTGTAAGGGTAGCGATATCTCCGGCCGGGTTGGCATCGTGCACCACCGGAACTTCTGCCACTGTTACGGGGCGTTCAGCATCATCTTTACGGGAAAAACCATACCAGGCTCCTGCCACCATAGCCAGCACAACTGCAGCCGCAGCCCAACGCATCCAGGTCATTTTTGGCGAATGCGCCGGTTGAATGTACCGCTGGAGTTGTTGGGAAAGTTTTTTACCGGCATGTTCTTCACCAGGCACCGCAGCCTCCGAACCATAGAAGCCTGCACAAACCCGGTTATAAAGGGCCAGCTCCGCATCGGTAGCCGTGCCGTCCGTAACTTTCGCTGCCAACTGACTGATTTCTTCCCTGTTCATATCCTTTATGGCACCTCAACGCTTTCCATCCCCCAAACCGGTTGTTATTTTTTTACTATTTTTTTAGCCGAACAGCAACCAGGCAAGCACCAGGGTAACCACAATATTGAACAGCTGCGCGCCGAGAAAGGCGAGCATAGGTTTCCGGTTACCTTCCGTGAACAAGTCGCGAAACCTTGTTTCCAGCCCGATGCCGGTAAATGCCAACGCGAACCACCAGCCCTGTAATTGTTTGACAGGCTCTTTTACCGCTGACACCACAGTGGGCGACAACAGGAAAGAAAAGAGCAATGAGGCGCCCACAAAGCCGATCACGAATTTCGGGAACCGCTCCCAGATCACTTTCAACGTGGGCTTACCTTCGTCCAACTTGTCGGCCCTGCCTTTGTAACTCCAGTACACGGATATCGCGAAAGCTGCCAGCCCAAGTAGTACATTCTGCGAAAACTTCACGATGGTACTGATCTTCAGCGCATCCTCCCCTACCAATGTTCCAGACGCCACTACCGCGCCGGTGGTATCAATGCTTCCACCGAGCCAGGCACCCGTCACTTCTTGTGAAAGTCCCATCCAATGGGCCAGGTAGGGCATGCCGATCATCATCGGGATCGCAGTGATCAGCACCAGTGATATCACATACGAAAGTTTTTTGTGGTCACCCCTGATTGCACCTGCAGTGGCTATCGCTGCCGAAACACCACATATAGAAACGGCACTGGAAATCATGATGCCCATCTCCTCATCGATCTTTAGTTTACGACAAAGCCAGAACGCGAAGTACCATACGGAGACTACTACAGCCAATGCCTGCAAAAGGCCTAGTCCACCAGCTTTCAGCACATCCGAAAAAATAATAGAAGTCCCCAGCATCACCACGCCCGTTTTCACCCAAAGTTCAGTAAACAGCCCATTCTTCAACCAGGCGGGCACTTTAAAGCAATTGCCGATAGCAAGACCGATCAGCAAACTGAATATCACCGCCTCCAGGTTGAAAGATTTCATGGTCTTGTTCCCTGCGAGCAAAAGCGCCACGACAGTAAGCACAAACACTATAATCATGGCCCTTACCGCTCCAGCCACAGGCTTTCCAAGCAGCACAGCGAAAAGAATGGCCATAACTATGAAGACCACCAGAAAAACACCCAACTGCATCCATAGAACAGGATCAGTGAGTAGTCCTGATAAACCTGTCGCGTCTTTCCATCCGAATGCCGGCGAAGCCGGCCTGAAGCCAATCAATACCGCCACAATAAGTGCAAGTCCGCCAACCACTGCCACCCAGTCTTCAGCAAATATTCTCTTAACAGTGTTCATAGTTTTCATTTGTACCGCTAATGTACTTAAATGACTGGTTTCAAATTACGCCGCTACCAATACACAAAAGTCATCCATACGAACCCAGTATATTAGTCTATTATTTTAGTAGACAAAACTACAAAAGAAAAGGCCAATCTTTATAATTAATTTACGATTGGCACTTCCTTCTCCAGACTTTCTTTATCCGGTTTATTGCATTCAGATTCCTTTCGAAGCATTATACAGCATATACCAATCCTGGATATCCAGTTGCACACCGAACGCATTCGCGATGTTCCTGATCCTGTCTTCATCGGAAGTACCGATCAGGGGAAGCGCGCCAAGTTTCACCAACCAGGCCACGGCTATGGATTCGATATTGGCGTTATATTTCTCTCCGAGCTCAGCCAACACCTTTCTTACCCTTACCGCCTGCTCATCCGTTCCATCCTGGATCCATCCATCCGCGAGGGGCGATGTGGCCATGGGCCGCATGTAGCGTTGTTTGATATAATCCACCTGACCGTTGTCCAGCGCATTGGTATGCAGCAGGTTCAGTTCGATGTGGTTGGTTACAATAGGAATCCGGGAATAAGCGGCCAGCAACTGGTGCTGGAACACCGAAAAGTTTGACACGCCGATGTTTTTTACTTTCCCGGATGTTTTCAACCGTTCCAACGCAAGTGCGGTCTCTTCCAGGTTGGAAAGCTGGTCCAACTGGTCGAGCAGGAAAATATCGAGGTATTCCGTATTCAACTTACGAAGGGAAGCCTCCACACTTTCATTGATCCGCGCCGCTGAAGTATTCACATGCGCCACCCTTATTTCAGGACGTGAAGCATGGGGCAGCAGTGTACCGCATTTGGAGAACAATACCACCTCCTCTCTTTTAAATGATTTCCGTTTCATCACTTCCCCGAACATTTCCTCGCAACGGTAATCGCCATATACTTCCGCGTGGTCGAATGTGTTGATGCCCAGTTCCAGGCAAAGCCCCACTACCCTTTCCATTTCAGTGGTACCATTGCCTGAAAGATTGCTCCATCTCCAGAAGCTATAGATCGCTGGTGACACTTTCGGCCCCGCGTCGCTTACATATACTTTCTCCATATTCATCTGTTTTTTAACGCTTTACAATTATCGTTCATTTCAGACGAAATAGCAAGAATTAAATCCCCTGGTCTATGGTTTTATAACCAGCCTGATTACTTTCCTTAGGCGTACATAACCTACTGCCTCTTTCATACCTGAACCTCTATTGTTCAGGTTCCGATTCTTACCGTATCGATCAACCGGATCGTACGACCAATGTTTTCGAATTCCGTTAGCCGGACAGCACGCAGCAACATCGCGGACAATGTGCCCGGGTGCATTATTTTCTCCCCTACACCCAGCACCATATCGTCCATGGTCTGAATATGCTTTACCTGCATTTCATTGTTCAGTTGCGCCAGCAGTACAGCATTGGCCCAGGCCGTTTTTCTTGCGATGCTGATGCTGAAATTCAACACATCCTGCTGCTGCCTGTTGCTAATCCTTTTGATCCACTGCATGGGGAACCACACCTGTTCCAGGCAGTACTGCACATCATCCACCAACGATGCGATCATATCGTTGATGCGGTTGAAATCTTTTTCCAGCGCATGTATCTTTTCACCAGGTGCCACAATGGCCGCGGCCACCGCGAGGTCGAGGTTGATGTGCGTATTGATGCCCAGCAACAGGTGCTGTATTACCGTAAGGTTCTTATCCGCACAACCATCCAGGGCCAGCTTCCAGGATATGGAGCAGGGCATTTTTGCGCCGTATTGCCGCCAGGCATCCAGGTAGCGCTGCGCAAACACCACATCCAGTTTTTCCATGCGCGGCCCATCTTCAAATACTCCTTTAGCAATCCCCTCTCCTACGGCCATGGTCATCCGTTTATACAGTGCCGCAAAATATCCGGCCCGGTTACCGGCTCCGGCACATTGTTGCGTGATGGTGTGAAGGTGGTTTACAACTTCGGCGATGGTGGTTGGCTGCATCAGGAAGGCTTTGCACAATATTAGGCGAATTTCAGCGAAGAAATGGTGGCTCAGTTGTTTTACAGGAGGGATACAGTGTTTTAACGTGCCGCGTATCCGTTAAAAAATAGGGGCCGCCGGTGAAGTTCTTCCTGAAGGATATTAAATAAGATACATTTGCGCTATAGCTTTTAATAAAATGTCTCAAGACTATTTGCTCCAAATACCGCGCATTTTCACTGGCGAAAAATGGCTGGAACACCATACCATTGAGGTGCGTAACAATATCATTCAGCGGATTTTTCCATCCCGGGATGCCACTTACGAGGCCATCTATAAAGATTGTTTCGTTGCGCCTGCTTTCATAGATGCGCAACTTTATGGTGCACAAGGCAAACTGCTTTCCGCCCATCCCTTTGTAGATGCTTTGGAAAAACTCAGCGCTTCGAACCTCGCGGGAGGAACCGCCTGGTGCCTGCCCACCGTAGCCACCAACAGTCCGGAAGTAGTGTATGCCTGTATTGATGCCGTACGCCACTACATCACCAAAGGAGGACGCGGCATTCCCGGCATTCATCTGGAAGGTCCATGGTTGAACCCGTTGAAAAGAGGCGCGCATATTGAAGCATTCATTCACCCGCCTTCAGCAGCAGAAGTGGCTGAGCTATTGGAATATGGTAAAGATGTGATCCGCATGGTAACGCTGGCGCCGGAAGTATGTTCGGAAGCAATCATTCAACAACTTCTCTCAGCGAACATTGTGGTATCCGCGGGTCATAGCAACGCGACTTACACCGAAGCAATGCAGGGATTTGAAGACGGCATCACTGCTGTAACGCATCTCTTTAATGCCATGAGTCCGTTGCAGCACCGTGAGCCTGGTCTGGCAGGCGCAACAATGGATCATTCTTCCGTGATGGCCAGCATTATTCCCGATGGAGAACATGTTTCATACCCCGCGCTGCGTATCGCGAAAAAAGCGATGGGCGAAAGATTGTTTGCTATTACAGATGCCGTAACTGATACTGATTCCGGTCCCTATCAACATTATTTTGCCGGCAACAAGTATGAAGCGGATGGCATACTAAGTGGTTCAAGTTTAACGATGCAGGATGCGCTCTTCAATCTCGTAACACATTGTTCCATTGACCTGGAAGAAGCCTTGCGCATGTGCAGTCTTTACCCGTCGCGGGCGCTACGGCAGGAAGAACGGTTCGGCAGGATCGCACCTGGGTTCGAAGCCGCGCTGGTAGTATTGAACAGCGCGTTGGAAGTGGTGGAAGTACTGCGATAATTTCTTAATTTCAATCAAAAAAACGGATGCCTAAGCTAGTGATCTCCTTTGAATGGAAAGGGAAAAATGAAACTGCCGATGTATTGAGCAATACCAACGGGCCGCTTAACATATTTCATGTGTATTTTACCAATCCGTTGCTAACGGAGCGGTATGGGAACCTGGTGGTAGAAAAGAACAACGATTATTATACGGATATAACGGATAAGGAACATGTGGTACCTGTAGAGTTGATTGATTTGGTTTGTCTGGCGTTGCGGGATGCGGTGGAGGCGTGAATAACAATCTTTTTACTATAGGAAGTTTGTTAGCTGAAATATTTTAAAAAAACAGAAACCGCATTAAGATGAATTTTGATTGAATTAACATCAGGCGAGTCAAATCGATTTATAGGGAAGTAATCTATACTAAAGCATGAAAATTTCAAATCATTCATGTCGATTTTTAGTGTAGCGAATCGTATTGTTAAAAGAATCTTTTCCAACAAAAAAGCCATCTTTAATTTCAAGATTTTCTTTCGCATGAATGAAAACAGAAGGCAAATCTTGTATCAGTTGTATTTTATTTATTGTTAATTGTGGTAAAGGTGCTAAAACTTCCAACTGAAAATAGTATATATATTTCTCATTATGCCATAAATAATATTTCCCATCTTCTTCTATTGTAATTTTTTCTTCAAAACGCAATCCTTCTGGAGTATCTCCTGAGAACACCCATTTTCCCACTAATTCTTTTGGGATATTACTAGATTCTTTCACAAGTTTGGAGTGTGGCATAAGAACTTTGTCGAAGGCCTCTTTCATCGTAGGCCAATAACGATTGAAATTAGCTTTTAAGACATCCTCCGAAAACTCTAACCTTGTCGAAGCGTATAAAGATTGGATCATCTTATATACCTCAGCCTCGTCAACGCTTGTAAGATTAATATTCGCCCAAATATGATTATTAGCATCTTCTTTTCCCATGTCACACAATAAAACATTTACTCGGCCTTTAGAAAATAGACCGCCCCCTTCAAATAGAATCCAAGGATTAGATATATTATCCCTTGTTAAAAATACAATCCCACACTCTGCATTCTTTAAAGCTTCGCCAATATACTGATACCAACCGACCCCTTTAGGAATTTCATCTGGCGAAAAGAAGCATGTACGCCCTTGCAAAATATAAGGAAGATAATAACTAAATATTTGCGCCATATCTTTAGACTTATTACCTGACCAGCTTAAAAAAACATTGCTCATATATAAAAAGGTATAGGTTTAAATATATCATACAACATGAATTGAAATCTATAATATAATGCTGATAGTAATAGCATACAATTTCTTCATTCTTTCCGTCCAAAACATTTGATTCTAGATATTCCAACAGGGATTGTATCACGGACATTCGTGTTCAAGGTCATTCATGGAATTGAGAATTTTAAAAGTTTTAAAATCTCAAAATGCCGACTAAGCATTTCAGTCAATCATCCGTTTTGATCTTTCATAATATGAGGCTTAGGCTATCTGTTTACATAGTTATTTACACCATCAATTTTATCCCCGCTTACTCCTAATTGCTTGGCCATAAGTTCGGTAAGAATTGCCGTCTTTTCTGTATTACGTTGAATACTTTTGCTTCTACTTGCTGAAGAAATTATGAAATATAAAATTATGATGCTGCCTATAGCTGAAGCTACGATAAAGAGTAGTTCTTGGCTTTCTTTCATGTCTAAGGTTAAAAGTTCAAAATAAAGTTTGGCAATATCAATATACAACTTATCGGATGTTTCAGCACAAAAAGGCAATAATAAACAAGAAGCGCGATTTGATCATTAATTACGGACCATCATAAAAGCGCAACATATTAGTTTTTTTGGCCGCTGACAGAGCCGGTCAAGCCCTGAAAAGTTTTAGAAACTAAATAGCCTCTATGCCTTGTTTGCTACAATCCGCTGATAGATAAAATGTGTAATTTCTTGGCTAATGTAGCTTCATACATCAATGTAACCGTCTATTATAAAAATTACGTCGTACATGATACCGACCAAATGCAAGTTCGTTCTTTTGCCTATAATTCCTAATACCCTTTCATGGTGCAGTCCTTCGCTATAATAGCCAAAAATGAGCCTCAAAATCATCCGCCTCCAGAAATTTAGCAGTTAGGCTAATGCCATTTTCAATAAATATTTGTCCGGAAATCGAGTTGGAGAATAACAAAAACAAAAAAAGCCGGAACTTTCGTTACCGGCTTTTTTAAAGCTTGTGGAGAATAGCGGGGTCGAACCGCTGACCTCTTGCATGCCATGCAAGCGCTCTACCAACTGAGCTAATTCCCCGTTTTTGGGATGGCAAAGATAGGCGAGGGAATTAAATTTCCAAAAAGTTTTTACCCCGTTTCTATTATTCTTTTCTCAACCCTACTATAAGCAAAAAGGGTCCTGCCTTCACGACAGAACCCTTACTTATTTCTAACGAGTAATTATTAATCTCCCCATATTTCTTCTTTCCCTGCCAGCCACTGCTTCACGTTCTCCGTGGTCACTGATTTCGGACGCTCCAGCGGGAAGGCCAGTGCACGTGCCCAGATCAGGTTCGCCAATACACCTAATGCGCGGCTCACCCCAAACAACACGGTATAAAATTCATACTCCACCATACCATAATGCACCAACAATGCGCCGCTGTGCGCATCCACATTAGGCCATGGATTTTTTACTTTACCCAATCCCTTCAGGATATCGGGCACTACATCGTACACGCGCCAAACCGTATTCACCAGTTCATCATCGGGCATGTGCTGTTTGCCGAATGCCATCTGGGCGGTGAAGCGGGGATCGGTTTTGCGGAGTACGGCATGGCCATAACCCGGTACCACTTTTCCTTCACTCAAGGTTTTCTTTACGTAGTCAGCGATCTGCTCTTTTGAAGGGAGGTCCACGCCAAGCGCTTCTCTCATTTCAAAAATCCATTTGATCACTTCCTGGTTGGCGAGTCCGTGGAGCGGACCTGCGAGGCCGTTCATACCAGCGGCGAAACTCAGGTAAGGATCGCTGAGCGCGGAGCCTACCAGGTGCGTCGTGTGTGCAGAAACGTTACCTGCTTCGTGGTCGGCGTGGATGGTCATATAGAGGCGCATCAACTCCTTGAAACTTTCGTTGCTGTAGCCCATCATGTGGGCGAAGTTCCCGGCCCAGTCGAGCAGGCCGTTGGGTTGAATATGGTCTCCGTTGCGGTATTTCCTTCTGTAGATGTATGCTGCGACGCGTGGCAGACGCGCGATGAGGTCCATCGAATCGTCGAAAGCGGCATCCCAGTATTCTTTTTTGTTCATCCCGGCCGCATACCTTTTGGCGAAGGAGCTTTCGGTTTGCAGCGCCATGATCGCGGTCACAAACTGCGTCATGGGATGTGAACCTACAGGCAACGCTTCGATGGCTGCGAAAACGTGGTTGGGTACGTGTGATCTTCTTTGCAGCAAAGAAGTAACATACTGTGCATCGGCTTCCGTTGGAAGTTCGCCGATCAGCATGAGGTAGAAAAGTCCTTCGGGAAGTGGTTCGTTCCCGCCAGGAGCCTTAGGTAATTTTTCCTGTAATTCCGGGATGGAATATCCCCTGAAACGGATGCCTTCATTGGCATCGAGTAAACTTGTTTCACTCACTAAACCCGTGATCCCGCGCATTCCCTGGTAAATCTGGGAGAGGGTAACCTCCCCTATCTTTTTGGATCCGTGCTCTTTTAAAATTTCCTTGATCTCTACTCCTAAAGCATCCGCCTTAAGCTTGAACCGGTCTTTTAATTCACCCATGACAAACAGATTTATTCAATCGATAAAAATAAGTAAAGTCGCCTTACAGAACAAAAAATACCTGGAGGTGAGGGTGAGCGCTGACTTATTTAGGGGCTTTTTTGTACAACCAGTAGGCGATTCCTGCAAATATAATGTTTGGCAGCCAGGCTGCCAGCAATGGCGGAAAATTTCCTTTGATGGAGAACACGGTAGAGAAGCGGTCCATCAGAATGAAGGTGGCCGCGGTTACAATTCCAAAAGCCAGGTGGATGCCACTTCCCCCCCTGATCTTACGGGAAGCTACCACCGCCCCGATGATGGACAGGATCAAAACGGCCACAGGCGTGGCATCACGGCGGTAACGTTCTACTTTCAGGGTGTTCAGCCCTTCGGCGCCCCGGAGTTCCTCGCGTTCAATGAAACGGGACAATTCAGGGGAACTGAGTTTATCTTTCAGGTATTCATCTTTTCTTAATTCAGAGGGTACAAAGTTCAGTTTGATGCGCATATTCGGTACCATCTTCACTTCTTCCTTTGTTCCGTTTATCTTTCTTTCGATCGCGTTTTCCAGCGTCCAGTTCTTTTTAGTGGTATCCCAGAACACCCTTTCGGCGCGTACGTTGTACACCACTTTATCGTTTTTGATCTGCTGCAGGAAGAAACTCCCGGCCGATTTGGAAGTAGTATCGTAAGAGCGGATACCCACGTAGGTAATGGAATCCACGCGCATGTAATAGTTCTGGTAATTTCCCCCACCCTGCCGGTAGGTACTGTTTCCATCTATGTACCTGATCTGGAAATCGGAACGTATTTCCTGCGCCTTGGGGATGATGAACATGTTCGATATCCATAATATCCCTGCGAGGATACAGCCTCCCATAATAAAGGGGCGCAACATACGGTTGAAGGTGATGCCCCCCGCCAGGATGGCGATGATTTCCGAACGCAACGCCAATTTAGATGTGAAGAAAATCACCGATATGAATACGATAAGCGGGAAGATAAGGGCCACGATATGCGGAACGAAGCCGAAGTAGTATTTGGTGATGATATCCGGCGTGGAGAGCCCGGACTTCACAAAATCATCCGCCTTCTCCGAAGTGTCCACCACCACGGAGATGACCGTGATGAGCAATATGGTAAAGAAGAAAGTGACCAGGAACCTTTTCAGGATGTACCAGTCGAGAATCTTCATGAGGCGAATCTTATTGCTTCGGGACACTTTTTAAATTTTGAATGATGGATTTTGGATGATGGATGATTGGATAAATTCAGCGGCCAAAATTCACCATTCAACATCCAAAATCCAAAATTATCTAAAGTCTTGTCTTCAGTTTAACAACCATTTCCGTTTT
>CAMLPA010000024.1 GCA_946481605.1 uncultured Flavihumibacter sp.
ATCCCGAGAAATTAATGATCATCATCAAACCCACCAATGAAGCTACTTATAAGCAAACAGTGGATATATTGGATGAAATGACCATTAACGACATTAAAAGATATGCGCTTACTGATGCAAGTCCTGAAGAGGCCGCACTACTCGCAACGCTATAGGAAGCAAGCCTGGTTTATTCCATGGATTTGTACCTTCCCATCTGCTTTAACCATTCCTGGTAATAGCCAGCCGCGTGCACAGTTTCATTTGAGGTGAAAGTACGGCCAGGATATTGGAAAGCAGCAATAGTCCTGATACTTTCGAATATACCAACATTAAGGCCTGCAAGCAAAGCGGCACCGAGGGCTGATACGTCGGTAAATCCTTTCGAACTGACTTCTTTACCGAGCAGGTCGGCCATGAACTGCATCACAAAACTATTGGCGGAAATTCCGCCGTTTGCCTTCAGCACGTTCAGGGGAATGCCGGCATCGGCTTCCATGGCGGCCACCACATCTTTTACCTGGAAAGGAATCGACTCTAACGCGGCCCTAACAATATGGTTCCTGGTGGAGCCAAAACTAAGACCGGTAATTTCAGCGCGCCTGTCCATTTGCCAATGTGGGGAACCCATTCCGCTGAAAGCCGGGATCAGGTAGACGCCACCGTTGTCGTTTACCGAAAGCGCCATTTGCTCCGTCTGCGCACTGTCTTCAAACAAAGAAAGCGTATTCTTCAACCATTCAATCGTAGCGCCGCAGGAAACGATCACACCTTCAAAAGCAAATGAAACATAGCCTTCCATGCTCCAGCAAACGGTTGTCACCATTCCGTTCCGGGATGGCAAAGGCTTTTCTCCTATATTCATCAGAATACTGCTGCCGGTGCCAAGCGTCACTTTTGCTTCTCCTCTGTTAAAACAGCCCTCACCGAAGGCTGCGGCATGCGAATCGCCAATCATTGCGGCGACAGGAACCGGGCTTTGCAGTAAACCATTTAAGGTTGTGTGTCCGTAAGTATGGGATGATGGGTAAACGTCTGGCAACCGCAGACCTGTTAAACCGAAATCAGCCAGCAGCGATTCATCCCAGTTCAGTGAATTGATGTTAAAGAACATGGTTCGGGAAGCATTGGTATGGTCGGTAGCGAAAATTGCTCCATTGGTGAGTTTGTACAACAACCATGTATCTATTGTACCAAACAAAGCACGGCCATTTTTAATGGCGGAGCTTATATTTTCAACATGTTCATTGAGCCAAATTAGTTTCGTGGCGGAAAAATAAGGGTCAATGATTAATCCTGTTGTTTCACGGATGCGTTCCGATAATCCTTTTTTCTTCAGTTCCGCACAAACCGTTACGGAACGTTTGCATTGCCATACCACTGCGTTGTAAAGTGGCTTTCCATCATCATCCCACAGTACGAAAGTTTCCCGTTGGTTGGAAATACCGATGGCGAAAATATCGGCCTGATTTAGTCCTTTCGTTTTCAGGTCTGCCAGACAATTTTCTACCGAACGCAATACATTTTCGTAAATGCCTTCAGGATCCTGTTCTACAAAACCATCACCGTAATATTTTGTTTCCAATGGTGCAGCCCCTTTCGCCACGGCCTGCCCATTCTCATCAAAGATCAAAGATTTCGTACCGCTCGTACCCTGGTCAATTGCCAAAATATACCTGTTCATTCGGAAGGATTAATCTGTTTGAAGTCGTTTCAAATTAACTTTTACGTTCCCCCACTTTATCGATGATAACGGCCAGTAATATTACGCCGCCTTTTACCACCTGTTGCCAGAAAGGCGACACATTCATCAGCACTAGGCCGTTGTTCAGTACCCCGATGATCATTGCTCCGATAACTGTACCCAAAATGGTTCCGCGCCCGCCGTTCAGCGATGTGCCACCAATCACCACCGCAGCGATGGCATCCAGTTCATAACTTACGCCCGCGTTGGGTTGCGCTGAATCCAGCCGGGAAGTGACAATGATACCGCCAATTGCGGCGAGTACCCCCGCGAGTCCGTAAACAATGATCTTTATTTTTGAGATCGGAATACCGGAGAACCTCGCCGCCGTTTCATTCCCTCCTATCGCATAGATATACCGGCCAAGTTTTGTCCGTTTTGTCATAAATACCGCGAACAAAACAACCGCGGCAGCAATCCAGACGGGCACAGGCACACCGAGGAATGTTCCTGTACCCACGGTGGCGAATTCAGGCCCCAGGTTACTGACAGGGTGCCCTCCGGTATATAACATGGTGAGTCCGCGGGCAATGGTAAGCATCGCGAGTGTTGCCACGAAGGAAGGCACATTAAATTTCGTGATGATAAACCCGTTGAAAAAACCGATCAGCATTCCGGTGAACATGGCCGCCACTATGGCCCCCATGATGGTAAAACCGATGAAGAGATCAGCGTCTGCCAGCTTAATTCCTTCTTTCAGTAATCCGGCGGCAATTGCGCCACATAAAGCCAGCGTTGACCCAACTGAGAGATCAATCCCCGCTGTCAGTACCACAAGCGTCATCCCAGTAGCGATACAAACATTTACTGCGACCTGCCTCAGCACATTGATCAGGTTGTCCGCAGAAAAAAACTTGTCGGTAAGTAAACTCAGTGCAATACACAATACCAGGAGGGCCAGTAATGACTGAAATCGTTTAAGGATAACGGGATATGATATGGAGGAGCCGGTCTGTTGCATCAGCATTTTTGTATTGCGTGTTGTAAAATTTGTTGTTCGGTAGCTTTTTCAGCAGGGATATTTGCCGTAAGGGTTCCTTCACAAAGCACGAGCACCCTGTCGGAAACTGCGAGTATTTCAGGTAACTCCGAAGATACCATTATAATTCCCATACCTTCTGCGGACAAGGATTTCATCAGCGCATAAATCTCTGCTTTCGCCCTGATGTCAATGCCTCTTGTGGGTTCATCCATCAGCAATATTTTTGGATGGGTGGCCAGCCATTTTGAGATAACGATCTTTTGCTGATTTCCCCCGCTCAATTGTTCAGCCAGATGGTTCGGAGAGTTCATTTTTATGGACAGCCTTTTCGCGTATTCAGCGCAGCAATTTTGTTCCTTCCGTTCGCTGAGCATCCAATTCCAGCGCGACACTTTATTCAGCACGGTGAGGGTGATGTTCTTTTTAACCGATTGGTTGAGCACAAGCCCTTGTGATTTGCGGTCTTCCGGCACAAGGGCGATTCCGGCCCTGATGGCTTCACCCGGACAGTTCATTTTCACGCTTTTTCCTTCTACATGAATACTGCCTGAGCAAAGCCCGGGATGCAGCCCGAAAATACCCTCCATCAATTCGGTACGCCCCGCCCCCATCAATCCATATATCCCCAGTATTTCTCCCTTGTACAACGAGAAGGATATTTCTTCCAAAAGTTTTTTGTTTTTCAGTTCCGGGTGGCGCATGGAAAACTGCTGCACATTCAACAGGATGGTCGATTTGTCAGCAGTCCCCACTTCCTTGCGCGTGGTCATCTCCCTTCCTGTCATTCTATGGATGAGTTCCCGATGTGAGATCGAATGCATATCACCGCTATCTACTGAAACACCATCTCTCAGTACCACGAATTTATCGGCGATAGTAAAAAGCTCATCCAGTTTATGTGAAATATAAGCTATGGCACAGCCTTCCGCTTTGAGCTGGCGGATAATCGTAAACAATTGCGCCACTTCTTTATCACTGATGGCTGAAGTAGGTTCATCCATAATAATAACCGATGCCCTGGCATGTAAGGCTTTCGCGATCTCCACCAACTGCTGTTGTCCTACCTTAATAGCCTTCACTTTCGTTGCAGGATCCACCTGCAGGTTCAACCTCAAAAGCAATGCCGAAGCAACCTGGTTCATGGCCCTGGTATTGAGTGTACCCCATGGATAAAGGATTTCACGCCCCAGGAAAATATTTTCAGCTATACTGAGGTAGGGAACCAGGTTAAGCTCCTGGTGAATAATCGCGATGCCTTTTTTTTCCGCTTCTTTCGGGCTTGAGAACCTGACACGTTCTCCATGTAACATTATTTCTCCTTCATAACTGGTATGCACACCTGAAAGAATTTTCATGAGTGTGGATTTTCCAGCACCGTTTTCACCTGTTATAGCAGTAACTTTTCCCGGTTCAAGGGTAAGGGATACGCCATTAAGCGCCTTTACACCGGAAAATTGTTTTGATATGCCAATGGCCTGCAGCATCTTGTCAGATGATTTGGATGTGAAGTGGAAGCAGTTCCAGCCCGGTCCAGTCCACTTGTCTGATGTTTAGTTCAATGGCCGCAGCGATCTCAATTTCGTCACCTTTCTTCACCGTGGCCCTGAATGGCGCCGCCACCTTCGTGCGTGAAATCCGGTTTAATGCCGCGGAAACCGCGTTCAGTTTGTCTGTATCCGGAAACATTTTCAGGTCCACTGCGCCGGAGGCGTCCCTGATTGCATTTCCATAAATATATTCAGTGGCCACAACGGCCCGCAATGGTGTTCCATCCCGGGTTATTTCAACAATCACTTCATCTTCATTTACTTCCAGCACTAATGCCCTCGTGCGCACCATGGCATATT
This sequence comes from uncultured Flavihumibacter sp., assembly GCA_946481605.1. The sequence continues at coordinate 4,553 of CAMLPA010000024.1, forward strand.
TGTAATTTCCAATCGCAATCGCATTGGTATATTGTTCTACAGCAGTTTCCTGATCAGCGGAAAACGTATCCATCAGGGCGGTTAAAGACACGGCGCTGTTTGTTTTTCCGGGATTCATCTTGTTCCAAAGGTCTTGGGCAAAGGCTTCCGCGTTGAAGGCAGCATCCTTTTGTGCCATTTTGCTCAGTTTTTTGAAATACACCGAGTTCATTCCGATAAACAAAACAAAACCCGAGATAAAGAGAAATTTCAAAACTCTTTTCATGATATGGTTATTTTTTACCGAAAGCAGTATATCCATTGATATTTTTTGCGGTAACCAGTTCTACGGCAACAGGAACTTTCTTTGGAAAATCACGTTTTCCTTTGATGTACTGGTCGGCGAATAAGGCCGCAGTTTCCGCCATTACTTCAGGAAACTGCATGCCGGTAGCGGCGATCTTATTTTCACTGATGGAAGTGATCACGTCTGCCGCGCCGTCGAAGCCAAACACTTTCACGCTCCCAGTTTTTCCTGCTGATACCAGCGCCTGAAATGCACCGCTGGCCATGGCGTCGTTTCCGCAAAATACGGCCTGTATATCCGGATGTGCCTGTAATACAGACTCCATTACTTCCATTGCTTTGTTGCGGTCGAATTCCGCGGTTTGCTGCGCCACCATAATAAGGCCGGGGTAATTGTCCACCACACTATGAAAGCCTTTAGAGCGGGCCCAGGTGTTGTTGTCTCCCACGAGGCCCAGCAATTCAACGTACCTGCCTTTCTTATGCAATTGTTGGGTAAAATATTTTCCTATCGCCACGGCTCCGGCGTAGCTGTCGCTGAGAATTTGTGAAGCGGGCGCTTCCAGCGAACTCACTTCCCTGTCCATACAAAAAACCGGAATCCCCGCTGCCTTTGCACGGACGATATTCGCCACAGAACCGTTGGCATCGGTTGAATTGAAGAGAATAGCATCAAATCCAGCCACGATGATATTGTCGAAATGATCACTTTCCAGCGCGGTATTGTTCTGGGAGTCAAAAACCTTCACGTCGTAACCGAGTGCCCTGGCCTTTTCCGCCGCTTTCTCCGCGAGGAAAACGAACCATGGGTTGTTCAATGTAGACACCACCACGGCGATGCTGTGTTTATCATTTTTGTTTCCGGTAGTATGACAGGCTCCGCAAAGCAAAGCCATCAATACCAGAAAAAACAGATGGCGAAATAACAATCGTTTGAGCATATAATCATTTTTTGAATGATTCAACGAGGCATGACCCGGACTTATGGCGAAGTCTCCTGAATACGGTTATCAGGAACGGATCAGCGTTTTCTCCATTAAGCCAATCGCCTGGCGCGCAATACCTTCAGCAGTAAGCCCGTAATGACTGAATATTTCCTGTTGAGAACCAGTAACGGTGTATTCATCTGGAATACCCATTATTTTAAAGGGCATTGCACACTGGCTTTCGAGGAGGAAAGCAGCACAGGCTTCTCCCAATCCGCCATGAATACTATGCTCCTCAATAGTCAGCATTGCCTTACAGGATCGCGCAAGGCGCAACAATAAATCCGTATCAAGCGGTTTAATGGTATGCATGCTTACAACGGTAACGGCAATCCCTTCCCGTGCGAGTATGTCGGCGGCCGCTAACGCCGGCTGAACGGTTTCTCCGCATGCGATAATGGCGATGTCTTCTCCTTCCCTGATCACGCGACCTTTGCCAAAGGTGAAACCATCGTTAACGGTATTCATCAGATGGGGCATCGGTTTTTTTCCAAAACGTAGATAGACAGGGGTATGAAGGGACGCTGCAAGCCGGATGGCCTGTTCGGTTTCGTAATTATCCGAAGGCGCTGCCACGATAATATTGTTCACGGCCCTGAGCACGGCGAAGTCGTGCAGACTATGATGAGTGGTACCCAAGGCGCCATAACTCACTCCGGCGCTGATGCCGATCACTTTAACCGGGTTATCGCTGTAAGCCACATCGTTCTTAATCTGTTCAAGAGCCCTTGCGGTAAGGAAACAGGCGGGAGATACCGCGAAAACCTTTTTACCACAGGAGGCAAGCCCTGCCGCAACGCCCACCAGGTTCTGTTCGGCGATGCCCACCTCTATATGCTGTAAAGGAAATTTCTTTCCGAAAGGCACGAGTTTGCCTGATCCGCGGCTATCGCTTGTAACCACCAGCACATCCCTGTCGTGTTCAGCAAGCGCCTGCAGGGTTTCTGAAAACACTTCAAGGTTCGCCTTGTATTCGTTCTGATTCAATTTTTCCGCCATGGCTATTGTAATAATGTTAGTGCCTGATCCAGTTCATTCTGCGCCTGGGCATATTCCTTATCGTCCGGGACCCCGTGGTGCCATTTCAACTGGTTTTCCATAAAACTCACCCCTTTCCCTTTCACGGTATGCGCGATAATCACCGAGGGTTTTCCCGGTTCAAAAGGCAGTTCGCCAAGCAGTTTTCTCAGCGCGGACACATCGTTGCCATCTACTTCGCGTACAGCCCATCCGAATGCACGCCACTTTTCGTCAAGCGGGTCGGTATTGCAAACATCTTCCGTTGCTCCTGTAATCTGCAATCCGTTTTTATCGATGATGGCGCAGAGGTTATCCAGCTTATAATGGGCTGCGGTAAGTGCGGCTTCCCAGTTGCTGCCCTCCGGAAGTTCTCCGTCGCCCAGCAGCGTAAATGTTCTGTAGGAACGTTGGTCGAGCCTTGCGGCCAGCGCGGTTCCCACACTGAGGGAAAGACCATGCCCCAATGCGCCGGTATTTTGTTCCACACCATTCACTTTGCGGGTAGGATGGCCGATGTAATGCGATTGGTATTTGCAAAGCGTGAGCAGGTCGTCTTCAGGAAAAAAACCTTTATCGGCAAGCACAACGAACAACGATTCCACACAATGTCCCTTACTTTGAATATAACGGTCCCGGTCAGGTGAAGAAAAGCTATCAGGATCCACGCGCAGCACATCATTGTACAATACATTCAGTATGTCCACACACGATAAGCTGCCGCCGGTGTGCCCCGCTTTCGCCAGGCTGATGTATTGCAGTACTTTTTTGCGGTATTGCACTGATTTTCTGTTCAGTTCCGTAGTCGTCATCATGAAGGTGTCTTTTATCAGGCGTGCAGATGGGTTTCCCAGCCCAGGTAATTCTTAAACGCCTCTTCCAATATGGTCGCGGTTTTGCTGGCATTCATCACTACATGGTGTTCGAAACCGTTCCGGCAGACATATTGCATTAATCCCTGCAGGTTATTGATTTTGGCGACCGCCCGGTTTCCAAACGTATTCAGCGCATCGTTGGTGAGTTCTCCTTCTCCTATATAGGCTTTAATCACACCTCTGCAATCGTCGGTACTGATGCGTCCGAAGGTGAGTGGCATCGCCGGTGTTCGTCCCTCCAGGGCACCGTAAGTATTTTCAGTACCTACCGAAGTGCCCAGAATGGGTGCTGTACTGATGGTGATATCGGGAAGAAAAGATTTGGCCCAGTTGCCGCAGTGAAACAACACGCATTTGGTATCATCATCTGCGTAATTGTTGTTCCAATCCACCAAAGCGCTTGGTGAACCACTAGCCAGTTGCATGGCGTACATACTCAGGGTGCCCGTTACGTCCACCTCACAGGCGGAAGGGAGCATGTTTTCGCTCATCATGCTCATGCTGGTGCATACGTTGCAGCCATAATTCTGCTGAATGGAGGTCCAGCATTGAATGGCCGTGCAATCCAGGGCGTTTGAACGCATAAATTCTTCCAGCACCACATCCAGTTTGGCGATCTGCACCAGCTTTTCAGGTGGGGTTTTTCCTACCGAGGCGTATGCATGAATTTTTTCCAGTTTCATTTTTACCGGCGCATCATCTGCTGTTAATTTATTCGCATTCCCTAGTATTTCCGAAAGGTCTATCGTTGTTACTGAAATGCCGTTCCGCTGCAACAGTTTCTCACTGTAACGCACGGTATTAAAGGCTGTAGGCCTTGCGCCCACCGCACCGATACGAACTTTTCCCATGCCATTCACCACACGGCAAACTGCGAGAAAGTTCAGTAAATCGGTCGTAAACGAAGGGTCGGATGGATGGACTACATGTTTTGTTGTAAGCGAATATTTTATGCCGAACTGATAGAGGTTATTACAAACTGAAATTTTGCCGCACCATGCGTCGCGACGGTTGGCCACGTCCATTAACCGGAGATCATCCGGATAAGCCTGGATAAGCACGGGAACCTTTAAACCTGAAAGTTTAATCGTTTCGGCTATACCCTTTTCATCCCCGAAGTTGGGTAATACCACCAGCACACCATCAATTTCATCTGCGTGCTGCCTGAACAAAGCTGCGCAGCGTTGCGCTTCAGCAAATGTTTCCACGCCGCCCAGTTTTGAATCCGCCTCATCCAGCATAATGGGGGTAATATTCAAATCATCAAAAATCCGGCGGATGTCAAGACGTGCATCTCCTACTAATTTGTCTGGAAAGAAATCCCGGTTTCCAATAATTACTGCAATCGTAGCAACTGTTTTCTTATTCATAATGGCCTGAAAGTTTTATTCAATGTCGTTCTACCGGAGAACTTTACTATCCTGTTTTGTCTGTAAGTATTTCGAAAATAGAAAATAATCGTAAATTATCAAAAATAATCGAAGAAAAACGAAATAAAAAAACCCTGCTTTGCTGAAGCAAGAGCAGGGCTTGAAGGCTTTTCCAATTAGTACCCGGGGTTCTGATCTGCGTCGGTTAATGCATCATTCAACACGATTGCATCTTCCGGAATTGGGCGGTAAGAAAATTTATCATCCCATGCGATGTTGTTCCGGTCAAAATCGGCGTTGTATTTTTCCAGCATAAACTGCAACATGCGGGTGCGACGGAGCAGTGCCCAGCGTCCGTTGTATTCGCCGAGCATCTCCTTGGCGGTTTCAATCAGGTAGGCTTCCAGTGCCGCAGTTTTGTCGGAAACACCATTCAATGCATTGGTAAGCGCTGGTCCGGCAGGGTCTACCTTGTTTCCGGGGCGGTCTATCACTTTCTGAACAAGCTCCCTGGCTTCCGCAAACTGGTTCAGTGCGATGCAGGCTTCAGCCTTGAGAAAATAAGTTTCAGCGGCTCTTGCCAGTACCACATCCCTTACACTCGCTGTATATTCCAGCGTACTGTTCAGCGCGTTTTCAGGGGAATCGAATTTTTTAAACGCGGGCAGACGCCTGTCTGTTGATCCCCATACCTGCTCGTTGTATTTCTCCCGGTTGGCCCAGATGGGGAAAGGAATATACCCTGGCGCCAGGTTACCTGGTCCGCCCAGTTGCTGAATCCACATGGCCGAATCCGCTGCATTGGTTTGCGTTTTGTTCGGATCTGTAATTACAGGATAGTAGTTGAATACTTTTCTGTCGCCTGTTCCGGAATAATAACTGAAGTATTCCCTGTTTGTTACCCACATAAAATTATATTGGTACCGCTTATCATTCAACTGAAAATTGCGGTGCACATGGTGCGCAGGAACATAAGAATCGGTGCTGCGTTTCATGCCCGCACCACCCGAGCCACCATAGACGCTGAACAGGGAAGATTGTGAGTTCCCTCCAGAACGTACATCTTTAATTGACGCGAGGCTGTACTGAACGGTGAACAGAAACTCCGCGTTGTTTTCCCCGTTCGCACCCCACAAATTCTCATAAGGAATACTGATGGGCTTCGCGTTGATGACCGCGTCCGCATAAGTTTTGGCTTTATTGAAATCATCGTTGGAATTAAGGTCCCATCCCCTGCTTAGGTGCACTTTTGCCAGGTAATGATTCACAACATCTTTTGTTACCCTTCCCGCCGAAGGCGCAGTTGCAACCCCCGCCAACGCCTGCTCCATCTCGCTGATCACAAACTGGTAACTATCCCCAAGACTACTCCTTGGAATGCTTACCCTCGGACTATTGGTGTATTCTGTATTCAGCACCACACCACCAAACTGCTCCATCAGTATAAAATGGTAGAAAGCACGCAAAAACTGAAGTTCCCCCTTGAATTGCGTCCTTTCCTGCTCCGTTATTCCTGTAGGAAGTTCATTAAAGAAAAGGCCGGCATTGGTATATTGAATACCTCTGTACGCCCTTTCGTAGAAGGTTCTCACCGTTCCATTGTTCGGAAAGAGATTTTCGTACCGGTACAGCACACCCGGATCCCGGCCTTCCATATAAATATCTGTACCGGCAAGGTCCAGTTCAGGCGTATTACCATAAATATCACGAAGGGCTGCATAAGAAGCGGTGATCAGTGTCTTATAACCATCGGCTGTACTGTAAAAGTCGGCGTTACCGATCCCACCTTTATTGTCTTCTTCCAGGTACTTTTTGCAGGAACCCAGCATTACCATGGAAGCGATCGTATAGAGCAAAATTATTTTTTTCATACTTCAGCATTTAGAAGTTTACGTTTACACCTAACTGATAGGTAATGGTTGAGGGTCCGTTTCCGCCGTTCACAGATGTGGTGGCGTATTCGGGATCATAACCATCATACTTTGTGAACACAAACGGGTTGAGCACATTGGCATATACCCTGAAGCGGCTGATGCCGGCTCTTTCAAAGATACTTCTGTTGAAGGTGTAACCCAGTGTAATGTTCTTCACCTTTACAAAAGACGCATCTTTATAGTAGGCGTTGTTGCCATAAAATGGCCCCGCATTGTTCTGATAATTGGGATATTCGGCATCCAGGGTTTCCGTGGTGGTGGTTTTGAAGCGAATATCAATTGGATTACCGTTTGCATCCATCACAAAATTGTCCCAGTCGGGCATGGGTACACCCGCTGGCACATAGTATTTAAAATCTTTGGCCTTAAGCGTGCTTCTTCCGGCCATATCGCGGTACACGCGTGAGAACTGGTCGAGTACAAACATGCCCTGGCGGGTGTTTACGAATATGGAAAGGTCCCAGTTTTTAAACCTGAAGTTCGACAGTACGCTTCCTACCCAATCCGGGAAAGGGGTTCCGAGGATGGTCCTGTCGTCTGCCGTGAGCCGGTTGTCGCCATTGATGTCCGCAACTTTTGCTTCACCAGGTATAGCGGAATGGTTGTCGTAAACTGTTTTCTGATCCCGGTATTCCTGATCGGTCCAGATGCCCAATACCCTGTAATCGTAGATTACGCTGATGGGCTGACCGATAAATCTTGCTTCGCCCACCACATCTTCCTTCTTGCCATAGAGCGATACGATTTTATTCTTGTTGGAAGTGAAAGTAAAGGTGGTGTTCCATGAAAAATTATTCGATTGAACATTGACGGTATTCAACACTACTTCTATCCCTCTGTTGTTGACGGAGCCGACATTATCCTGCATACTGGTCACACCACTTTCTATCGCGAGCCTTCTGCTCATCAGCAAACCATCGGACAATTTATCGTAAACGTCTACCGATCCGTTGATCCGTCCTTTCAGGAGAGAAAAGTCCACCCCGAGGTTGATCTCCCTGGTTTTTTCCCAGGAGAGATTCAGGTTAACAGGACTGCCGGGTGCGAAACCGGACCATACGGTTGATCCGAAATTATACAGGATATTGTTGCCGATGTTTGGCGAAGTGATAGTAGCGAAAGGCCCCACACCATTGTTGTTGCCGGAATTGCCATAACTGAACCGGAGTTTCAGGTCGGACAACCAATCCACGTTGTTGAGGAAAGACTCCTGAGACATTTTCCATGCGAATGCGAAAGATGGAAAGTTGGTCCATTTCTGAGCCAGTTTTGAACTGCCGTCAAAACGCAGGGAAGCTGTAAGCAGGTATTTGCCTTTGAAATCATAATTCACGCGTCCCAGGTAAGACACCAATGCAGTTTCTGAATAGGAGGAAGAAGAGTTTTGCGGATCAAAAGTTCCGCTGAACAAGTTATACCAGTCGGAGGAATAGGGTAATTTGGTGGAAGCCACTCTTACATTTTCATTGCGGGTAGAGAACAAGCTGAACACCCCCTGCGCGGAAAGGTTATGATCGGCGCCAAACTGCGTCCGGTAATTCACCATATTGTCCCAGGTATATTCGAATGATTCCGAATTTTCGGAAATCCCGGACCTGTCGGGGCGTGGAACGCCGCCTACATAAGTATCTTCGATCCGGTCAAGAAACTGTCCATAACGTTCACGCCCTAACCGTGGAGAGAAGGTAGTCCTGACATCAAGGCCTTTCATGAGCGTTAATTCTGCAAACGCCGTGGCGAGGATATCGTAGCGCCTGGTTTCCCGTTTTTCAGCATTTATTTCAGCCAATGGGCTGTTGGTTCCGGTAAATCCCCTGTCGGACTGGATATTCGGGTTAGACCCTGGTTGTACCACCACGCTGCCATCCGGATGATAGGGGGTAAAGAAGGGCGCCATCCTGTCGAGCTTATCGTAAGCGCTCCCAGACCCAAGGTTGTTCAGCAGTTGAGAGAGGTTGATGGTGGCGCCAACCTGGAATTTATCGGAAGCCTTATGGTTAACACTGGCTTTCAGGTTGAACCGGTCGAAGTCCTCCTGCGCAAAGTTACCCTGCTCTTTCTGATAACCGAAGCCCATATTGTAGGACAATTTGTTCGCGGAACCCGTTAGGTTTATATAATGGTTTTGCTGTTGACCATCACGATACACCAGGTCCATCCAATCCGTATATTCCTCATTGTACAACCGCGGGGCCACTACAGGCGCACCACTGCCGTTCGTATTACTCATGATGATTCTTCCGAGATCAGCGGTGGAAAAGTTGTTTCTCCACTGGCCCAGATTGCGGTTAAATTCGAAGTATGCATAAGCCCGGTAATCGATCCATTCGCGGCCATCCATGAATTCCGGCAGACGGGCCAGTTTCCGTACACCGTAATAACCATCATAAGAAACATTCAGTGCACCTGACCGGGTATTATCCGCCCGCTTCGTTTGAATAATCACCACACCGTTAGATCCTCGGGAGCCATAAATGGCTGTGGAGGAGGCATCCTTCAGGATATCTATGCGCTGAATATCAGAAGGGTTGAGAAAATTGATATCCGGCGTTACGATGCCATCTACCACATACAGCGGATTGCCTCCGGTAAGTGAATTCTGTCCCCGTATCTGAAGATTGAACCCCGCACCAGGCTTAGCGGAGCTTTGCGTGATGTCCACTCCGGGAACGGCGCCCTGCAAGGCCTCCATCACGGAAGTGGTACCCCTTGAAGTGATCTTCTGTGCGCTAACCGATCCTACCGCACCAGTAAGGTCTGATTTTTTAGCAGAACCATATCCGATCACTACCACATCTTCCAATTGACTGGAGGCCACTTCAAGTTTAACATCAATAACATTCTGACCATTTAATGGAATTTCAAGCGATGCGAACCCGATATTCGACACCATTAATACCCTGACTGTGTCGGCAATGGTTAACCGAAACTTTCCCTGCTCGTCGGAAAGTGTTGAAGCATTTCCGCTTCTGTCTGAAATCGTAGCGCCGGCAACAGGCTTACTTGTTTCAGCCGCCCTTACAGTTCCCGTAATTGTACGGGTTTGTGCCAGGGACATTACTGAACAAATACAGCATGCCAGCAGCAAGCATAATTTTTGTTTCATATAGCTGGTTGGTTTTGTGCGAAATAGAGAAGGGAAAGCGGGGCCGCATCAGCCAGGGGATGATTCGCTGCAGAAAAAATACGCATGCAGGGATAAGGTTCAAATGCAAAGGACAGACTTTGCAATTTTGGTTTGGCATACAGCAAAAGCAATTTAGACAGAAAACTTTCGTTTATTTTCGATTATTTTCCTTTTGTAAACTTATTTCTTTTTTTAATTTTTCAAAATTTTTTTTTCTCCCTCATTCACAAATACTTAATAAACCACACAACTATAACTGACTAACCCAAAAACAAGTCCCGAAGGGAACAACAATTTATTTTTTAATCTTTCTACTGATTTATGCAGATTTGGCATTCAGCATCATTCATTTTCTATCTTTGAAATTCAAACGATTGGCATGATACCTTCACAACGGAAAGAAAAAATTCTTGATTTACTGAGAGAAGACGGGGTCGCTAAAGTAATAGACCTGGCGAGAATATTCAAAGTAACAGAAGTTACCATCAGACAAGACCTGGAGAAGCTGGAAACTGAAGGACTTATTATCCGGGAAAGAGGTGGAGCATACCTGAAAAATATGCGCGATCAGGTACAGACTTTTTCGCTTACGCACCAGGAGAATATGGACAAAAAAGAACTCATCGCCTCTAAATGTCTTGAACTCATTGAGAGTGGCGACACCATCATCCTCGATTCCGGCTCCACCACTACTGAAGTGGCCAAAAAACTGAAAGGGATGAAAAACCTGACCGTGATCACCAATGCCTTAAACATCGCATTAATGCTGGGGGCTGAACAAGGCATTGAAGTAGTGGTTACAGGCGGCGAATTCAAACCGCCAACTTTGTCGTTAACAGGAGAAAAAGCCGCCGACTTTTTCAGGGGGCTTCATGTGCAGAAATTATTTCTTGCCACAGCAGGCATTTCCTTAAAAGCTGGACTTACTTACCCCAGTATCAGCGACCTTGTGGTAAAGAAAGCAATGATAGAAGCGGCTGAAACAACTTACCTCGTGGCCGACTCCACTAAAATCGGGAAGTCCGCATTCGCCAGTCTGGGCGCACTATCTCTGGTGGACTATATCATTACAGATGCCGGCATTGAAGAAAAACACAAACAACTATTTAAAGACAGTGATATTCAACTGATGATCGCTGGCGAATAATAGGGAGAAATAATAAATAAAGCCGTCATAATTAGTTTTTATGGCGGCTTTATTTATTGCAAAAGTATTCGCTTTTCTTATCCGATTTATGCCATTGCTTAAGCCAATTACCTTACATCAAATGTTCTATTGTGGCTGAATATCGTTACCCGTTGTGGCATACAAACCAATGAGCGAGCCGGTAAACCCACCAGCCACATTCGTGGAAAGCACATCGCCTGAAACCGTTCCGCCCAGGTTCTGGAAATTGGTGCCATCGGTGGAATAGTTGAACCTGTATTCATCGTGGTTGGCTACTACCTGCAAACGAACCG
>CAMLPA010000025.1 GCA_946481605.1 uncultured Flavihumibacter sp.
CAGATACTGAGTGAATCTGTGGAGATGATGATGCAGCGGGTTTCGGTGAAGTAGGCCTCACCCCAACCCCTCTCCCGAGGGGAGAGGGGCAAGAAAGTCTCCGTATGTTGATCCGGGTTTTTAACTGGGTATTGAAGATGGGGTGAATTGATTTCTTATTCTGGATGAACACCTTCCTTTTAGGATAAGAGCGGATATAATTCTGGCTATATTAATCTCTCTTTTAATCAAGATGGTTTCTTCTAATAACTATTCTTAATAAGTCGTCTTTTCTACATAAGATATTGGAGCAACCTCTTTGAAACAGCAACACTTGTTTCATCAAAATAGAAAATCAGGAAGTAAGCCGGTTGTTAACATCTTTATTCGTTAGTAAGATGAACCAAGCCCCTCTCCGGCCGGAGAGGGGTTGGGGTGAGGCGTTGCCGCAAACGTTGCGTCGTAGCGCCGTTGCGAGAAATACTTCCCCTGCAACCTCCACCTCAACCGCACCTTGCGTCCGCGAGGTACGAAGCGGTGGTCCTTTGCGTTGCGAGGCTGCGAGGAACGAAGCAGGAAGCAATTGCGTGAAAAAACTAACTTCTCCCGCCCAGCGCGCTCAAAATCCCTTCCGCCTTAAGCAAGCATTCTTCGTATTCCTCTTCTGCAGTGGCATATCCGGTTATACCCGATCCCACATGGTACGATAAATAATTCCCGGCTGCATTGTAAACTAGGCTACGGATCACTACATTAAAATCGAAATCATTTTCCGGAGTGATATACCCGATAGAACCCGCATAAATCCCTCTTGCTGTCGCTTCATGTTCATAAGTAAGTTCGAGTACCCTTTTCTTAGGCGCACCTGTCATGGAGCCCATAGGAAACGTATGGCGGATGGCATCGGTCCACGGCGTTCCTTCGGGTAAAACACCGGTTATGGTGGAGATCATCTGGTGTACCTGCGGGAAACTGTATACTCCGCACAACTCTTCCACTTTTACAGAACCTTCTGCCGCTACACGGGAGAGATCATTCCTTACCAGGTCTACGATCATGATGTTCTCGGCGCGTTCCTTGGCGCTTTCGCGCAGCAGACGCATGTTGTTGTGGTCATTTTCCGGATGGGCATGGTCGCGCTCCCAGGTGCCTTTCATAGGCTGACTCAGTAAGGTATTGCCTGTTTTCTTCAGGTACCGTTCCGGGCTGGCGCTAATTACATACTGATCCTCATTCTTGTAATATCCTCCAAAAGGAGCGGGAGAAGCTTTTGAGAGCAGTTGGTATGCTTTTAAAGGGTGGAAGGCATTGGGTTTGGTAAAAAATTCCTGGCAGAAATTGATTTCGTAACAGTCACCGCGCAGGATATGTGCCTGGAGGTGTTTTACTTTTCTGATATATTCCGTGCGTGGAATCCGCGGGATAAAGGGTGCAACTGAAACGCCACCATCCACTATAAGAGGGAAGGATAAAATGGCCCGAAAGATATTTTCCGGCTGCTCGCGTACACTTCCTATCCGCACCTTATTACCGGGCAGTATTTCCAGCAGGTGTTCAGGCACAAAGAAAGATGCGTTCCCGAAATGCGTGTGGTTTTCAGGATGCTGGCGAACGCCTTCTGTTTCTTCGGCCAAACCAAATCCGAAATGGCCGAAGGCCCAATCGTGTTGTGCTTCCTTCCAATCAAAAAGTTCCGACAATGTATTGCCCGTACCAGATGTGGTGAAATGGCTGATTGCTCCGGCGGCCAGCAGACATTGGCGGGAGCCGGAATAGGAATGACTATCTAAAAAAGCAGAAATGTTGAACCGGGAAGCCCAGTTCAACATTTGCCAATGAAATTCCGCAGGGTGTTCCAGCGGAAATATTTCGTATGTTCTGATCACTTGTATGGGATGTGGACCGCACTAGAAATCGTCGTCATCATCATCGAAGCCGGAGTCATTAAAGAGGTCCATTTCTTTAAAATCGTCATCGAGTCCCAGGTCATCATCTTCTTCTTTCCCTTTCTTCGCGCCACCGGTTCCGGTTTTTTTGGCGCCTTTGGATTTGGGAATATCGAACTCTTCAAAATCGGGATCCCAGCTATCGTCTTCTTCTGCCTTGTTCCAATCATCATCTTCTTCATCATCCAGGTCTTCATCATCCTCATCGTCGTCAGAAGATTTTTTCCCTGCGCCTTTCTTGGGTGCCTTCGTTTCTTCCAGTTCATCCTCTTCCAGTTCGTCGTCATCATCATCTTCTTCCGCCTGTTTCTTAGGCTTGGTCGATTCTTTTCCTGCTTTTTTGGGGGCAGTTTTTGCTGCTGTTACCTTTTTTCCGATGTCAGATTTCGTTGCCATATTCCGAATGATTTCTGTGTAAAATTTCAATGACTTTTTTAAATCGCCAAATTTTTAAATCAAATTTTTGGACGTTTTTTCCTCCTGTGAAAATCACTGTACAGAAATGATCTGATCGCGTCCAGGTCCGTTTGAAATATACTGTACATCCACGCCCAGATAGCCGTTGATGAAAGATACATATTCTTTCATTTTCTGCGGAAGCACGGAGAAATCTTTTATTTCAGAAACGGGGGTGTTCCATCCCGGGAAGCTTTCCCAGTTGGGTTCAATGTTTACGCGTGTCATCTGGAAAGGGACTACTTCACTCTTCTCACCGTTCACATTGTAGGATGTACATACCTGGAGTTCTTCGAAAGTATCGAGTACATCGCTTTTGGTCATGATGATCTGTGTAACGCCATTGATCATGCAGGCGAATTTGAGGGCTACGAGGTCGATCCATCCGCAGCGGCGGGGTCTTCCGGTGGTAGCGCCGAATTCGTTGCCGATTTTCCTGAGTTCCTCGCCGGTGGCATCGTGCAGTTCGGTAGGGAAGGGGCCTCCGCCTACGCGTGTGCAGTAAGCTTTGGTAACGCCCAGTACTTCCTTGATTTTTTGCGGTGCCACACCTAGTCCGTTACAAACGCCGGCAGAGATGGTGTTGGAAGAAGTAACGAAGGGGAAGGTACCGAAATCAATGTCCAGCATGCTGCCCTGCGCGCCTTCGGCCAGTACTTTTTTGCCTTTGGAGATGGCATCGTTGATGAAGTATTCTCCGTTCACGATGTTCAGTTCGCGGAGCAGTTCCACCGCTTCGAAGAATTCTTCTTCCCAGGCGGAAATATCTTCCTGGAACCCGTAGCTGTCCAGCATTTTCTGGTGCTTCAGGCGCAGTTTGATGTATTGGGTGGTGAAGTTTTTATCGAGCAGATCACCTACACGGAGACCGTTCCTGCCAGTCTTATCCATGTAAGCGGGACCGATTCCTTTCAGGGTAGAACCAATTTTTCCTTCGCCTTTGGAAAGTTCGGAAGCCTTATCCAGCGCGCGGTGCGTGGGGAGGATAAGGTTGGTGCGCTGGCTGATGAAGAGGTTCCTCTTCACATCCACACCCATATTTTTTACGATCTCACATTCTTTGCGGAGGGTAACTGGGTCCAGCACCACGCCGTTACCAATCAGGTTGGTGGTGTGTTCGTGGAACACCCCTGAAGGGATCTGGTGTAATACTACTTTGGAACCATTTACATATAAGGTGTGACCAGCGTTGGGGCCACCCTGGAAGCGCGCGATAATATCGTACCGGGGAGCAAAATAGTCTACTATCTTACCCTTTCCCTCATCGCCCCATTGAAGGCCTAAAATGACGTCTACCATGACGGTGAAAGTTGATTTTAAATTGAGCGGCAAAAATAGGCGAATGAAGCCAATGAGGAAAATATTTCGGAAAGGCTACCGCTTTCTGAACACAAAGATCCAGGTGGTACCCGGCCGGTGGATATAGGCTTTGAACTTTCTCCGGCTGAAAAACCTGATTTCTTCAAAAAATTCAGTCCTTACATCCTGCGCATTAAAATCGATCAGTGTAAGGTTAAGTGCGTACACATCACGGCTATCGCAGGACCTGTTTCCCCAGTCGTCGTAATAACAATCCTGCCCGATCTGGTTGCTGCGGAGGTCCCAACTGCCGCGGTAATAATCGCCGAACCGGTTGGAATATTCCGCCGTTCCGCCTTCGGTGAAAGTGAAAGTTCCTTCGGTAAAAGGAAAACTTGGCGCACGGCCAAAACCGAACCGCCTTACATCTTCCAGTTCCCAGGTACCTTCCAGGCGTTCTTCGGTGCGGTAAAAAATGGATTTGCTGCAGGCGCTGATGGAAAAAAGGGTGAAAACACCCAGGGCTAAGTAGAGTTGTCGCATATCAATAAGATTTGTTTCAAGCTACAAAGCCTGTAAGAATAGAAGCGTCAAGGCTTTGTGAATTAGATTTTCTTTAGAGTTTTTGACTGCTTCTCTGTTTCTTTTTGAAGGAGGAAGTTTCGGATCGGCCTGAAGCACCTGTTCTGGTAAACCATGAAAGCGATAATTTTATTTTCTAATGATAAACTTCCGTTATGAATACTACTGCTTTGCCGCACAGAATGGTCAGTTTCGGTGAAATGCTCTGGGACCTGCTTCCTTCGGGCCCGCAACCTGGTGGTGCCCCCATGAACATTACGTACCATCTTGGCCGGCTGGGAGCGACTGCAGCGCTCATCAGCAGGGTCGGGAACGATGAGCGCGGAGATGAATTACTGAATGTGTTACGGGAGAAAGGTATTCCCACTGATTTTGTACAACATGACCCAAACGCGCCCACGGGTATTGTGCATGCTGCGCCGGATGAGCACCATGAAATGCACTATGAAATTGTCGCGCCCGCCGCCTGGGATCATATTGTGGCGGATGAACGTACAAAGGAATTGGTGCGCAACGCTGCATATTTCATCTTCGGAAGTTTGTCGGCGAGGCATTCGGATTCCGAAGCAACATTGTTCTCCTTGCTGGACCTCGCACAAAAGAAGGTGTTCGACATTAACCTCCGCAAACCGTTTTACAACAGGGAACTTATTGAACAACTGCTCGCAAAGGCGGATATCTTAAAAATGAACAAATCGGAGCTGGAACTGATGATGGAATGGTTCTCCTTACACAGCAATCTTCGTGATGGGATGGCTTTGATACAGGAGCGGTTCAATATTCCAACCATCATTGTAACGCTCGGCGCTGAAGGGGCCATGATGAACAGGGAGGGAAAACATTATCATCACCCCGGATACCGTATACGGGTAGCCGATACTGTGGGAAGCGGAGATTCCTTTTTAGCGGCTTTGCTTGCAAAACTGGACGAGGGCACGCCAGCAGAGGATGCGCTGGCTTTTGCTGCCGCGTTGGGCGCGTTGGTGGCATCTAAATCAGGAGGATGTCCGGATTATACAATGGATGAGGTAAGGGGTTTGCAATAGCACGTTATAATACCTTCCGCTTACCACACATCAAGTTATTAACATATTTGTTTCTGGCATAATACTTGACACTTTCCCGCGGTTCAAACTGATTAATAGTAACAACATTTTTAATTCAAATTACTTCCAGGACAAAATGAAAAACCGCGGTTTCCGCAGCATCCTTGCTGCCCTGCTCCTCCTTGCCGTATCTGTAACCCAGCCCACACTAGCCCAGGTTCAAACGGCAAAGTTCACCTCCATGACGGCCAATTCGAAAGGTTATTACGAGTACCTTCCCCAGGGATATAATCCGGGCGGAAGTGAAACGTATCCGCTGATCATCTTTATTCACGGAATGGGAGAACTTGGTGACGGAAGTTCAAGCAAACTTCCCAATGTATTAAGGAATGGTCTTCCCAAAGTAATCAGCCAGGGGAAATTTCCTACCTCTTTCACTGTGAATGGTACGGCGCACAAGTTCATCGTGATCTCACCTCAGTTCGTTGCCTGGCCCAAGTTCACTGATGTTGACGCGATCATTAATTATGCGATCGCCAACTACAAAGTGGACATTAAAAGGGTATATGTTACCGGACTCAGCATGGGCGGTGGCGCTACCTGGGAATACGGCGGCTGCTCCAGCAACCTCACTTATGTGAAGCGGACAGCGGCCATTGTACCGGTTTGTGGTGCTTCTTCTCCGAGCGCTTACCGTGCCAGAACCATCGCCACGTATAATCTTCCGGTATGGGCCTTCCACAACCAGGGTGATCCCACGGTGCTGGTTTCCACCACCAACGATTATATCTCCATGATCAACCAGGCGCCTGCACCCAATCCCGCTGCGAAGAAAACAATCTTCCCGGTGAGTGGGCACGATGCCTGGACAAAAGCTTATGATCCGAATTACAGGGAAGATGGAAAGAATATGTATGAGTGGATGCTGCAGTACAAGCGTGATGGCGCTGTTGCTCCCGGAAATACACCTCCCGTAGCCAATGCCGGTGGCGATAAAACCATCACACTTCCAGTGAATACCGTTGCCCTTTCAGGTAGTGGCACAGATGCCAATGGAAGTATTTCCAAATATGCCTGGACCAAAGTTTCAGGACCCACTTCTTTCTCTTTCAGCAATGCAGCAATCGCTGCGCCGAATGTTACCAATCTTACAGAAGGTGTGTACGTTTTCCGCTTAACAGTTACCGATAACAATGGTGCCACTGCTTCCGATGATGTGAGTGTAGTAGTGAAAGCCGCAGTAACCACGCCACCAACGGATACTACTACCACACCGCCACCCACTGGCAGCGCAAAACAGGTAATGGTGAACATTTACGGCGGAACAAATCCATATAGCAATACACAGTGGAACAACTGGACCATCGCTACAGGAGGTGCTACCAACCAGACTTCAACAGCTTTCAAATACACAGATGGAACCACATCAGCCGTGAAGGCCACAATTAGTCAGACCACTGGCCTGGCCGATAATGGCGCCACTTATCCCGGAGGAATGGCCCCGGCAGGCGTGTTAAGGCATACCACCTTCTCCACTATGGGCAGGAACCTTACCATTACAGGATTGAAAACAGGGGTGAAGTATGATCTTGAATTGTATTCTTCCAGGTCCGGTACAAACGGAAACAGAACAGTGTTTACGATAGGTACGCTGAAAGATACCGTGCTCTCTAACAGCAACTATACCAATAAGGTGAGCTTTAAAGGACTTACACCAAATGCACAGGGACAGATTGTGGTGAGCATCACAAGGCTGAATACTTACACTTACCTGAACGGATTTGTGTTAACAGAAGGTTCTTCCAGCTCAACGCCGGTTGTAATGGCAAAAATGGCTGTTTCCGCTACTTCTTCGCTTACCGCATATCCTGAAACAAATGTTACCGACCGTGTACAGCTTACCGTGAACACCCCACAGATAGGGCTGATGAAAGTAGATGTGCTGGATGAAGCAGGTGCCGTGAAGCAGACATTGAGTATGCCTAAAATGCTGGCGGGAACAACGCAGGTGTACATCTCAACAGCAACGCTTCCAGCCGGAACATATCAATTGAGAACAACCATCAACAACTGGAGCAGCACCGTAACCATTAAAAAATAATCCTGTCCTTTACAATAAACCATGTCAATTAAAATGAAAAAATATATCGCTGGCATCTGCGCCATAAGCATTCTCGCACTTACTTCCTGCAGTAAAGAAAACACGGAGGTTCCGGAGACCCCAATGGAAGAAACCATTTCCGGTGAAGGAGTAACCGTATCATCCTGGAACACAGTGGGGCGGTGGGACGAAAACGAAGAAGAGCAGGATGGAAACGTTTCCACGCAATTTTCCACGGCTGAAGTATCTGACGCTGTTTTACAGGACGGCCTGGTGCTGGTTTATGCACGCTCAGGCAATACCGTACAATTGTTGCCGTTCACCGATAAACAGAACACACAATGGTACTACCAGGCTACACAAGGTGGCATATTCCTTATGGGATTGAATGGGGAAGAAAGCAAAACCGAAACAGAGAAGCCCGCGTTCAGCTATGTGGTGCTTTCTCAGGAGAAAATACTCCAGTTGGAATCCATCGGAAAACGTAAGGTTGATCTTATGAATATGTCTTACGAAGCATTGGTAGAGTTGCTGAAGAAATAATCGGATAACCACTTCGTCTATAGAACCGGCCCACCTCGTGTGGCCGGTTTTTCATTTTCGCTTCATCTTCGGCTTTTAGTTTTGTTCTTGTAATTATTTATTCAATCACCCAATCAATCAGAAATTATGAAAACGAAACTTTTTATCGCCGCCGCAATGCTTATCTCAGGTGCCGTAGCCGCTCAAACCAATACCGCCGTGAAAGCGGACCAGTCCCTGAAAGCCGCCACTAAAACTTCTGTAAACACAGAAGGCAATAGCGCGAAAATTAATTCAGGTACTTCCGTAAATGCCTCCACCAATGCAAAGGTGAAAACAGATGCGTTACAACGTACAGAGGCCGGTATAAACAACGGTAAAAAAGCCGCCGTACACACAGCAGTTGAAACAAAAAACACCGTGCGTACTGAGGCCAGGGCCACCCGGAAAGCGCTCAGAAAAAACGCCCGCGTGAACGGTGAAACCAGCGCTTCCGTAAAAACCGGGAAGTCTGTAAAAGCAAATACATCTACCAAAGCCGCTATCAAAGCGACACCACACGTAAGCGGACGCGCAGCCGGTAGTACAGGATTGAACATTTTTAAATAGGGTTTGTCGCATAGGAAGGAGTACCAGCGATGGTGCTCCTTCTTTTCTTCGATTGAAACAAATCCCCGGCCTGAAAAGCCCAGCAATCCACCATTCAACCGCTCCTTGCGCTTTGCATCCTTGCGTTGCGAAGTGCACAGCACAAAGCAATCGCGTGAACAAATCCCTTAAATTTGGGTGTGATGAAAGTACCAATGAAACCATGTATATCCAGAATCCTGGCCATCTTGCTCGCATGTAGCGCCCTTAACACAACCGCCAAAGCGGAGACAGGGCATGTTGCGCGCATGGATACGGTTCCCCCACCCAAAAAAGTACCGGAAAAAACAACGGATAAAAAGGTGCTTCCCGATAAGCCTGATGTCATCAAGCAGGTCCCAAAATCCCGCAAGCAGGTGAAACCCCTGCCATTGCCCAAAGTTGTACCGGTAAAACCTAAGGTGATCAAACCCAAAGTAATCAAAGGCGTAACCGGATTACTTCCCTAAAACAACACGTACCATGAAAAAAATCATCATCCTCACCATCTGCTCCCTGGGCCTTTACACGGCGCAGGCGCAGGAAGACTCCACACAGGAAGTGAAGAAAAACACCCTTACATTGGGTGTTACTTACACCAACAACGCTAGTTATTATGGCCAGAAGCCGGAGGAAAAAACACCGTATGTGGCCGGAGTGGCATCTTATAAACTTAAATCAGGCATCTATTTTTCAGGGTCCGCTTACCGGCTCCTGAACGATTCCGCCAAATTCGCATCAGCTTCCAGTCTGGGGATCGGCTACGGATTCGGTATCGGGAAAAAACTTTCCGCAGACATCAACTACAGCCATACTTTTTACCCCGCGTATTCTCCTTTTCTCCAGGCCGCCAACAACAATACTGCCAGCGCTTCCCTCAATTACCAGTATTTCCTGAACTCCGGGATAGCTGTTGATTATGCTTTCGGAAAACAAAACGATGTGTTCACCACCTTCTCCACCAATAAAGATATTGTGCTGGGACACCTGTTCAACAAGAAAGATGGCATCTCCATTACGCCCGGTGTGGAAATCGTAGCCGGCACACAACGGTTCTACGAAACTTATGTGGAAGAGAAACGAGTGCGCGACAGTATCCTCGGACTGCCGATACCCCCCTTACTCGGTGGAGGTGGCGGCACTACAACCACCACTACCACAAAGGTTTCCACTGATTTTAATTTGCTTTCCTACAACTTTAAATTACCGCTTTCCTACTACCGCAGCAGCTATTTACTTGAACTTTCCTACCAACTCTCTTTATTGAGCAAAGATGCGGAGAGTGGCGCGGGAACAACAAATTCCTTTGTGAATCTCAGTTTTTATTACCAGTTTTAACTTCAGCATTCCATACACATGAAAGTTCTGATCGTAGAAGATGAAAGATCCATGGCACTCGAAATGGAAGCGTTCCTTAAAAAGGCCGCTTACCTTTGCGACCTCGCTTTTACGGCCCGCCAGGGACTGAAGCAGATGGAAGAGCACCCCTACGATTTTATCCTCCTCGATCTGGGCCTGCCCGATAAGGATGGGCTCGAAGTATTACAGCAGGCAAAGAAGAACTGTCCGGATGCCTCTTATATTATCCTCACGGCCCGGGGTGACCTGGAAGACCGCATCAAAGGACTGGACCTCGGCGCGGATGATTACCTTCCGAAGCCATTCTCGTTGCTGGAACTGCATTCCAGGATGCAGGCCATTACGAGAAGGAAGTCGGGTTGGAAAGATTCCCTTGTTCAGATCGGTGATTTTTCCATTGATACCCAACACCGCCGTGTATTATTCGGAAAAGAAGAGATCGACCTTTCCCGCAAGGAATTCGACCTCCTCAATTATATGGTGCTGCACAAGAACAGGCCGCTCACCCGTTTGCAACTCAGCGAACACATCTGGGGCGCTTTCTCCGACGACGATTATGATTCTAATTATATTGATGTGCACATCAAAAACATCCGCAAAAAACTTTCCGCCTTCGCTCCGGTAGAATGGCTGCAAACCATACGGGGCATAGGTTACAAAATAAAATGCGCCGATTGAAACTATTCACCAAACTAACGCTGTTCATCACACTCTCCAAACTCGCTATCGTGGCGCTGTTCGTGTGGTTGCTGCCATTGCTGGTGGATAAAGTGGCTTTCGAATACACCAATACTTACCTGAAAGAACAGAAGAAAAAAGTATTGAAGGAGATTGAACAGAATGGGATAGATTTTTATTTGCAGGGTGAAGACAGTTACGGCAGTTATACCCTGCTGAAAGAAGAATACATTTCCCTGGAACCCGCGGGCATCACGTTTCTGCCCGATACCATCGAAACCTCGATGCGCGTGGTGGAAAACGATACACTCAATTACCGCGTACTAACGCATGTACTCACGTACAACAGTAAACGATATATATTAGAAGTGGGTAAATCCATTTCAGCCATCGGGCAATACAACCGTCCATTGCAGAAGATGGCGCTTTACGTGCTGATCGGATTAATCTTCCTCACTATCGTAGTCGATCTCGTTTATACAAGGGTGCTACTTCGTCCGCTCAATGTGATTATACGCACCAAATTGCGGAACCGGAAATTTCCTTTCAGAGAAGAACTTCCTCCGCTCCGTACTTCCACCTCCGATTTTAAATACCTGGACACTTCCCTTGCGGAACTGATGGAGAAAATCCGGGAAGATTTTGAAAAGGAACGCGAATTCACTTCCAATGCTTCCCATGAACTGATGACGCCCATCGGCATACTTCAGAATAAAATTGAGAACCTGCTCACGGATGGCAAACTTGACGATGAAACATATACCAGGATCGAAGGCATGATGCGTACCCTGAACCGGTTGAAGCGGATCGTTCGTTCATTATTGCTGATATCACGCATTGAGAATGATCAGTTCGTAAAGAAAGATACCGTTTTCGTGAAAGCCTTGCTGGAAGAAGTGATGGAAGAACTGGGACACCGTCTGGAAGAGAAAGAACTGCATTTTTCAATGCAGGTGCAGGAAACAACCATGCTACGGAATGTGAACCGTGACCTTATTTTTCAATTGGTATACAACCTGGTTAACAATGCCATCCGGTACAACAAACCAGCAGGTAGTATTACCATAACCGAAGGCCAAACAAACGAAGGAAATTATTTTCTCTCTATTGCAGATACTGGCATCGGTATTCCTGAAAAAGATATCCCGTTTATTTTCGACCGGTTCAAAAAAGCGAAAAACACCGGTGAAGAAGGTTTCGGACTGGGACTTTCCATCGTACAAAGCATTGCGCGTTACCATGAAATTGACATACGCATTACGGGAAAAGAAGAAAGGGGAACCCAATTTGTGCTGGTATTCCCCCTGTCTGTATAGTAAGATAGAATGATGTTAAGAGATGGCCGCGTTACCCGGTATACCTGCGGCTTTGTCTGTTTCTGCTTTGGCCGCTACATATTTTTTAAGAAATTCTTTCTTGGAATCGCGGTAGGAGGAAACCACACCAATCTTGTGCATACAATAGATATAAATCCAGGCGAGGTCAATCTGGTAAGGAAGAAATCCTGCACGCGCACTACCGGGATAGAGGTGGTGGTTGTTGTGCCATTCGCCTGAAAACAATCCCGGACGCGTTTGATTGATGGATAAATTACTTCTGTCGAAATCGATGCCGTCAATATGTTTCTCTTCCCCCTTTCCATGACCGGTGTAATTGAAGGCGCGCACCAGTACAAACCACATCATGGCTGCGGTGAAAACAGCACAGGCGAGTCCGTGTCCGCCAACAAAATAAAGTATCGTGTACCATACGGCCCAGTTGAACAACCACAGCGCAACAGTATAAAGTGGGGTGGCGATGGAACCCCAGCGTTGGTACTGTTTGTAACTATTGATCTGCACGCCGGTATGCGTCATGAAATGTGCGGCTTTGTTGTAATCCGTTTCACTCAGTGTTTTGGAAATGCTCTGGTGGTTCACGTCGGAAAGCATACAATAGAGAAAGCCGCCTTTAGGATTATACGGATCACCGGGGAGATCCGATTTGGAATGGTGCACATGGTGGGACACCACGTAAATTTCTTCGGGGAAGGTTTTAATCACCAGGTTCTGGGTGATAAAACGCCACACCGGACTGCTGAATTTATACGATTTGTGCGTACAGAAACGGTGGAACCAGATGGTGCCATGCGTACTCATGATGATCATACTGTACACGACCACCACGATGAACAGTGGCCAGGAGAAGTACTTTGTAATGAATACAAAAAAGAAAGGCAGCATACAAACGGCCATCAGCCAACTAATGAGGGAAATCCAGTTCTTCTTTGATTTGAAGATATTGATCCGCGAGAAGGCCTCGCTGAAAAGTTGTTTGGTGGTTGGAACGGAGAGCTCGCCCTGCGCATTGGTCCAGCCATAAGAAGGCTGCTGAAGTAAAATGTCGATAAATGCCATTGATCGGGATATATTTAATTGAAAGATGACGAAACTTGCGCACTACCCTGAATGATAATAACCTAGGCTGCAAGCTTAACTATAATGCGCAGTGGAGGCAGGATAATTAATAACTTAATAACTGTTATCTAAGCGGGCTTTTTCTAACGCAGGTAAGGTATAACTTTTTTTTTATCCACAAAGCCAAACTAATGCTAATGTGGTTATTTACATTTAATATTTGAAAAATACCATTTCTTCCATTTAATAACGTAGCTTTGCCTCACTTATTTCTCCTGCACCTATTTTGATTCCTCCCTCAATGTTCGTGAAGGCAAGATCGTAAGCCAGGTAAAATGCCTCTCTCAAAAGGCTGCTTACCATCATACTTTAATAAAAAATACGAAAAATTGTTATTTACAGATTTACAGTTGATAGAGCCTGTATTGAAGGCGCTACAAGAAGAAGGTTATAGTACTCCTACCCCTATCCAGCAGCAAGCTATTCCCGTTGTGTTACAGGGCCGCGATATATTGGGTTGCGCGCAAACCGGTACCGGTAAAACCGCCGCTTTCGCGATTCCTGTGATCCAGTTGGTGCTGCGCGACAAGCAGCGCGATCCCCGCAACAGGGGCATCAAAGCCCTGGTGTTAACACCTACGCGTGAGCTCGCGATCCAGATCGATGAAAGCTTCAGGGCTTATGGAAAATATACCGGTGTTTCAAGTCATGTGATTTTTGGTGGTGTTTCCCAGCATTCTCAGGTACTCGCCATCCAGAAAGGTGTTGATGTACTGGTGGCCACGCCGGGCCGTTTGCTCGACCTCATACAACAGAACATCCTCTCTTTACGCGATATTCCTTTATTGGTGTTGGATGAAGCTGACCGTATGCTTGATATGGGCTTTGTACACGATGTGAAAAAAGTGATCGCCCGGATGCAATCCAGGTCACAGACACTTTTCTTCTCCGCTACCATGGCGCCTGAAATTATGGTGCTGGCCGATGCGTTGCTGAAGAACCCCGTAAAAGTGGAAGTCACTCCTGTTTCTTCCACCGCCGATACCGTACAGCAGCATATTTATTTTGTGGAGAAGAAAGACAAAGGTGACCTTCTTACACATGTGCTGAAAGCGAACAAAATAGAAACAGCATTGGTTTTCGCCCGCACCAAACACGGTGCCGACAACATCGCTAAAAAACTGAACCGTTCCGGTTTCAGGGCCGAAGCCATTCACGGTAATAAATCACAGAATGCGCGTCAGCGTGCTTTGAACCAGTTCAAGTCCAAAGAAATTCACGTACTCGTGGCTACTGATATCGCCGCGCGCGGTATTGATATAGATGAACTGGCTTATGTGATCAACTTTGAATTGCCCAACGTCCCCGAAACTTATGTGCACCGTATTGGTCGTACCGGACGGGCAGGTGCTAACGGAACTGCGCTATCTTTCTGCGATTGGGAAGAAAAAGAATTCCTGCGCGACATCCAGAAGCTGATTTCCAAAACGATTCCCGTAATCAGTGAGCATCCTTTCCCGATGCAGGGCAAAGCACCGGCGCCGTCTTCGGCTCCTAAGGCGCAACCACAGCAGCAGCGCAGGTTTCCGCAGGGTGGCAGCCGTGGTGGCAACAAACCTTTCCCGCACCGTGGGAACAGGGAAACACAACAAGGCCAGGGCGCGCGTAAGCAGGTAGTGAAGGCTGGGTAGGTTTTACGGGGGTTTTTCACGCTAAGACGCGAGGAAGCCAAGACGCAAGGTGTGGTTGAGGTGTAGCACGCAAGGGAATATTTTCTCGCAATTGCTTCCTGCTTCGCAGTCGCAACGCAAAGACGCAAAGCCTTGACTCCTTGCGAACAACATCCTGGTAATATGTTCCAATGTTAGGGTTGTTCTAAAAAAGAAAGCATAAATACAAAGTGGGTGCCGGTTAAAAGCACCCACTTTGTATTTATGATAAGCATAGTGAATCGGGGTCTAACGTTGCGCCTTTGCGTTGCGAGTGCACGAAGCAATTGCGAGAAATAAAAAAAACTTAAATCTGAAACTTTCCAAACACATACAACGCCTTGCGTCCTTGCTTCCTTGCGTCTTGGCGAGAAAAAATCTCTCCTCAGAACCTTACCACCACCATCCCCCTCACGTTAAAAGGCGTACCCGGCGTAAAGTGAATTTCCGTAACAGACGCCGGTTCATTCACCAGTCTGCTCTCTGTCGCGAACTGCGTTTCGTTCCATGCCGCGTTAAAAATATTCTCCATAATTACCCCGATGGTAAAGCATTTCCATTGATAGCTGATGTTCGCATCCGTGATGAAATACTCTTTTGCCGTGATGCTCCCATCTTCATTGGCAGGACGATCGCCCAAATGCCGCGATTGCAACGCGCCGTTCCATCCGGAAGGATGCTTGAAACTAAGTCCTCCGGCCACCGTTATTTTTGGCGCGAGCGGAATGAGGTCTTCACCTTTTGCTTCATCAATTGCACGGGCATGGGTGTAAGTGAAATCACCGTTAATGAACACGTATTTTCCCCATTGGTACCTGGCG
>CAMLPA010000026.1 GCA_946481605.1 uncultured Flavihumibacter sp.
CGGACTGGTCCAGACTATTGCGGTAGTAGTACCCGAATTGGGAACCGGTATAATAGGTGCTGTTGTCCCGGGGATCGACCTGTACCTGCATGCCATCGCCGCCACCAATACTTTTATAGGGATAGTTGCCGTCTGCGGTCCAGTTGTAGCTGAAGGTATAAGTGGAGGGGCCGTACCAAACGCCGTTGTCCTGCATGCCGCCATAAATTCTGTATGGAACGGCGTTGTCGGTGGTAACGGCGTAGAATTGTCCCAGCGGCGGCGTATTGGCTTTGAACCAGGTAGCGCCATTGTCGTAGCTGATGTTGATGCCGCCGTCGTTTCCGTTGATAAAATGTTCGTCGTTTTTTGGATCGAACCAGAACGCGTGGTGGTCTACGTGTACATTTTCTTTACCGAGGTCCCGGAAGGTTTTTCCACCGTCTTCGGAACAAAGCAATGGTACGGCCACGGTCACGATTTTATCGGGATTTACCGGGGATATCCAGATACGGGCGAATACGTAGCCGTAGGTAAAGAAGGCGTTGTCGATGTATTTGTCGTGTGTTTTCTTCCAGGTTTTCCCACCGTCGTTGCTGCGGAATATTTCAGCGCCGGTAACATCGGGTGAGGGATCGGTGAAGGTGGATTTGTCTTCACTGATGAAATCCGTTAGCGCGGTGGGAGAGATGGTGCCATTTCTTACTTTTTCTTTCACGGAAACCGCAGTTTCATTCGGGATACGGTAGCGGCGTATAAAGGCTTCGAGTTTTTTATTATCGAGTGTGTCGAAACTTTTCTGGGTAAGCTTCAGCAAATCCTTTGGCGCGTATTCATCAACGCTGCCGCCATTGTTGCCCGATGTTTTTCTCGGCGCCTGGTTATCTACCACCGCATATAGAATAGAAGGATCTTTTTCATACACCGCTATCCCTGTTCTTCCAACATATTTACCATAGGGCAAACCGCTGCCGGAGGTATTCAGTTTGCTCCATGTTTTGCCGCCATCTGTACTTTTATAAATTCCTGATCCTTCACCGGATTCCACGAAATTCCAGGCCTTTCTTCCTTTCTCCCACATACAGGCATAAACGATATCGGGGTTCACGGGATCACTGGTGATGTCGATGGCGCCAGTACTATCGTTGATGTATAGCGTTTGTTGCCAGTTTTTTCCGCCGTCTTCTGTTCTGAATACGCCCCGTTCCTTGTTGTTGGTGTACAGTTTTCCGGTAACGGCCACCAGTGCGGTGTTTTTGTTGCCTGCATGAAGCGCGATGCCGCCGATATGGTGCGATTCGGCTAAGCCGCAGAAGGTCCAGGTTTTACCGTTGTCTTCGCTTTTATACACACCCGTGCCTGCATAGGAGGAACGTTGGGCGTTGGGTTCACCCGTTCCCAGCCAGATGATGCGTTCTTTCCAGTTTACGGTAACATCGCCCATAAAAGTGTGGGGCAGGTTATCCGAGATAGGCGTAAAACTTTGCCCGTTGTTTTTGGTATGCCACAAGCCGCCACTGGCGTAGGCCACATAAAATTCAACCGGATTTTCAGGGTTCACGTCAATATCTGTTACGCGGCCACTCATAATGGTAGGACCAACGTTCTTCAATGGAAGCGCTGAGAGCCAGGATGCATTGGCCAGTTTGCCACGCTGTTGCTCACTTTCCGTTTTTTGTACGGCGGTGGTGGGCTTGTAAGGTGATTGTGCGGACAATGAACCGGTGAGCAGGAGCAGGGCCGCTGTAGAAAGGGTGATTCTCATATCTGTAAAAAGCTTGTATTGTTTAGCATGTGGTTTAGGATTCCGCGATCGTTTTCCCGGAAGGGCGAACGAAATAATAGATAGGAATACCGGCCAGTGTAATGATTAATCCCGGCCAGGTGTATTCTGGTTTGAAAATGATCAGCAGGATACAGAAACTCAGGCCCATGATAATATAAATGACGGGCAGCACCGGGTAGCCGAATGCCTTATAAGGTCTTTCCGCATCGGGTCTTTTCTTCCGCAGGATAAAAATCCCCGCGATGGTAAGCATGTAGAAGCCCACCACCACAAAGGAGATCATGTCCAGCAATTGTCCGTATTGTCCGCTAAGACTCCACGCTGAAGCGAAAACGCATTGCAGCCAGAGTGCCCATGCCGGTACATTGTTTTTATTGAGGTAGCCTGCTTTCTTGAAAAAGAGTCCATCTTTCGCCATGGTGTAATAAACCCTTGCGCCTGCCAGGATAAGACCGTTGTTGCAACCGAATGTGGAGATCATGATGAGGAACGCGATCACGTAGGTGCCGAATGAAGGGAATATTTTATTCGCTGCTGCGATGGCCACACGGTCATCGGTGGGAAAAGCCAGTTCATTTAATGGCAATACATTCAGGTACATCAGGTTGGCGAGGATGTAAATAATGGTCACGATCATGGTGCCGAGCAGTAAGCTCAATCCTATATTGCGTTTGGGGTTCTTCATTTCTCCCGCGATAAACGTGACGTTGTTCCAGGAATCGCTGCTGAAAATAGAGCCCACCATGGCCGCGGCGATACCGCCCAGCAATACGGTTCCGCTGATGTTTGTCCAGCCGCCACCGGTGATAAACGCGCCAGAGGCATCGCGTTCTATCTGCCGTGCCTGGAAAGCGTTCTGCCAATTCTCCGCCCAAAAACTTTCTTTCACGAGCAGGAACCCGAATATGATGAGTCCGAACAGCGCAAGCAATTTGGTAGACGTGAATATGGTCTGGATGAATTTTCCTTCCTTCACCCCCCGTGAATTCACATAGGTAAGTAATATAATGATGGAGATGGCGACCAGTTGTCCTGCATATATATTGAGTGGTCCTATTTTGAACAGGAAATACGTATTGCCCAGTTCGGGAACGAGGTAAGCGAGAAACTTAGAGAAGGCCACACCTACCGCGGCGATGGTGGCCGTTTGGATTACAGCGAAAAAACTCCATCCGTAGAGAAATCCCATCAGCGGATTGTACGCTTCTTTCAGGTAAACATATTGTCCGCCTGCTTTGGGAAACATACCACTCAGTTCGCCATAACTCAGGGCGGCGGTAAGCGTCATGAAGCCGGTGATCACCCATACGGCGATCAGCCAGCCTGCGCTGCCTGTGTAACGCATAATATCAGCGCTTACTATAAATATACCCGACCCGATCATGGAACCGGCCACTACCATGGTGCCGTCGAAAAGGGATAGCGTGGGCTTGAAACTGGATTGACTCATAAATGCTTGTTGTTCAATTTTGGTTAGGGAGGAAAGTTAAAGAATATTATCGGTGCCACGTGTGATCTGCCTATCCGTATTTTCACCGGTGTTGGACAGATTTTCACTGTACAACCATTGATAAGCGCACTGTTTTTTCAAAAGGTAAAATACAATTAGGATAAGTTAATTCTCATGAAATATAGGGTTGCAGGATGAAATAATTTTAAGTGTAATTATTACAGTAATGATGGCTTACTATGGCGCTTTAATTATCGCTGTTTAATTATCAAACATCTAACGAAACAATTGCCTGCTATGATTCTACGCTTTTGCTACTGCAATGTCGTGTGCGTTATACTGAGCGAAAACCTTCATTTTTCAAAACCAAAACCAACTGTATTATGAAAGTGCTATTTCAGCATTTTTCCCGATCATTGATGTTGCTGTTTCTGGCAACATGTATGGGGAAGATCGCTTCAGCCCAGATTAAAATTTCCGGGAAGGTACTGGAGAAAAGTACCAAAGCGCCAATGGATGGTGTGGCCATCAGGTTAAAAGGGTCCACCACCGGAACTTCCACCAACAGCGAAGGTATTTATTCTATTACTGTTCCTTCTTCCAAATCGGTACTTGAATTCAGTTTTGTAGGGTATGCCGCACAACAGGTTACGGTAGGCTCCCGTACCGAGATTAATCTTGAACTGGAAGAAGATATTAAAGGAATGGACGAAGTGGTGATCGGTTACCAGACCGTTCAGCGCCGCAGAACCACGGCAGCCGTTGGTTCGGTGAAAGGGAAGGAGTTCGAGAATACACCTTATACTTCTTTTGATCAGATGCTGCAGGGCAGGGTAGCCGGACTTACCGTACTGAGTGTTTCCGGCGAACCGGGCTCCAATAATATTGTAAACATCCGGGGTACGACCAGCTTGCAGGAGAACGGTATCAGTCAGCCGCTCTATGTGATTGATGGTATCGTATTTGATGTGGGCGATATGCCCGCAGCTTACGGCAACA
The DNA here is from genome assembly GCA_946481605.1 of uncultured Flavihumibacter sp. The sequence goes on from CAMLPA010000026.1 coordinate 4,215, forward strand.
GCAACCCGCTTACCTCCATTAACCCCAATGATATTGAATCCGTAGATATCCTGAAGGATGCTTCGGCCTCCGCTATTTATGGTGCACGGGCCGCCAATGGAGTGATACTCGTGAAAACAAAACGTCCAAAAAGCGGTAAGCCTGAAATGCGCATCTCCGCGTATACCGGTGTTTCCGATCGTCCGGCGCTGAAGCCGGTAGTGGCGGGCGCTGCCGAACGAAGGATGAAAATGGATCTGCTGCGTGCAGGTGGCGATTATGGACGTATTTCGGCAGGGAACATGAACCTTTTCCTGACGGACAGTCTAAACCCCGCATTCAACAACAATGTTGACTGGCAGGGCATGTTCCTTCAAAAAGCGCATGTTTCCAACATTGATGCCAGCGTGGCTGCTAATGAAGAAAAATATGCCTACCGCCTCGCCATCAACAGGTACACAGAAGAAGGGGTAATGAAAGGATACGATTTTCAGCGGCTTGCGCCAAGGTTGTTCCTGCAACTGCGTCCTGCTAAAAATGTACAGATCATCAATAACCTGTACATGTCTTTTCAAAAATCCAAACATGGTTCGGGCGACGGTGGAAGATATCCCTTCACTGCATGGGGCTTCCCTTCCTCTTTCTGGGCGCTTTCAGAAGAAAATATGAAAGCATATACCGGTAGGCTGGATGACCTGATGGATGATGACCGCACCAGTTCCATCAACGGCAACACCAAAGTTGAAATTACGCTGGCCAAAAACCTGTTGGTGAGTTCCACGCTTGACTACAACTTCAACAACAACCGCCGCGACTGGTACTATGACCGCGCAGTAAACCCCGCAGGAGTTTCTACCGCAATCAACAATGAATTTCTGACACGCAGGTATGAGCTTACCAATATGCTTACCTACTATACAACAATTAAACAGGACCATAACCTGAGTTTTATTGTTGGACAAGGTGCAGAGGAGCAGGTGGTGAACAGTACTTATATGAGCGGAACCGATATCTCGCTCAGCGCCATCAAAACCATTCAGGGCGTTCCCGCCGGTCCGAACCTCTTTGGTTATACTTCTACGCAGGAGAGAAGTCGCCTCTCTTTCTTCGGAAGGGCTTCCTACAGCTTCAGAAACAAATACATGCTTGACCTTAACTACAGAAGGGACGCTTCTTCCCGCTTCGGAAGAGACAACCGCTGGGGTGAGTTCCCCGCTGTATCGGCAGGATGGGTAGCTTCCGATGAAGCGTTCTTCAAGCCGATCGAAAAGGTGGTTTCTTTCCTCAAGTTCAGGGCCAGCTATGGTATTACAGGTGTTGACCCCGGAAATTATTATGCGCAGTACCTTCAACTTACTACAAACGCGTCTTATCCAGGCTCATCGCTTGGGCTCACAGGAAATGGAAACGTAAGCACCTACAATGGCGTTACAGTGGCCTATCCAAACTACACACAACCTGCAGCTACAAAATCCATCAGTTGGGAGCGCAGTCCGCAATACAATGTGGGCGTGGACATGGGATTGTTCAACGACCGGATCAACATTACCGCAGATTGGTACGTACGGGATTCCAAAGACAAAGTATTTGATGTGGCGGTGCCTGTTACAACCGGCTACACCCTTGCCTCCGATAACTACGTGAGCCTGCGCAACACCGGTGTGGAATTTACCATCAACGCGAATATGCTCCCGAAAGCCTCTAAACTCAGGTGGAACCTGAACTTCAACGTGGCTTACAACGACAACTATATCACCAAACTGCCCGACGGTGGCCGCGATTTCTTCTACGGACCACCATGGATGAGAAGGTCACTCTCCATAGGCCAACCGCTTTTCAGTTTCCAGGTATGGCAGGTGGATGGCGTATATGCCAGCACTTCAGACGTGCCTGTTGACCCGCTAACTGGAGACAGGATGCGCTGGTCCAACTCCAATGGTCCGCTCTTCTCCGGAGGCGACCCCGCACGCAGGGATATGAATGGTGATTATGTTATCAACGATCTTGACCGTATAACCATGGGGAATCCCAATCCTGATATCGCAGGGGGTATTTCCAATACTTTCAGCTACAAAAACTTCTCTCTTGATATCCTTTGCAGTTTCATCTCCGGAAGAAAACTCTGGAACGGATACCTTTCCGACAGGTTGCAGGATGCGGGAACTGCTGATCCCTACTGGATATGGGGCGGAAGCGCAGGGCCGGCAATGGATTTCCAGGGCGCAACTTTCTGGACTAAAGAAGGAGACAATGCCACTTATCCTTCACTGATTACCAATACGGTGGACAAATGGCATATTGCGCAATCCATGTTCGTGGAAGATGCCAGCTTCTTCCGGATGAAGCGCATATCATTGGGCTATGCATTGCCGCAAACACTGGTAAATAAAGCCAAACTGAAGCAGGTGAGGGTATATGGTTTGCTCGACAACGTTTTCGTGCTGTCAAGAGCTACTGTTCCGGATCCTGAGGCGGTGGAGCCGAACGGCTATTCCAGCGGTAACGACTATCCCATGCCAAAGAAATTTACTGTAGGTATTGATATCAGTTTTTAAGGTAAGCTTCCAAAATCAGACAAATGAAAAAAGTAATATTCCTTTCAATTATAACAATGGGCCTGATGCTTGGATCCTGTTCCAAGTTCCTAGACAAGGAACCCATCAGTGCCGGAACAGACGAGAATTTCTGGAAAAATGAGGCCGAAGCCGTAAGCGCGATCTCAGGAGCTTATTCATTGCTCAGAACTTCGCTGAACGATGCTCTTGCTTTTTATGTATATGGCGATTACGCTACCGACCAGTTCCCGTACAATATGAGCGGTGAATATGGACAGATCAGTGATATGACCTGGAACCTTTCTTTCTCTTTCAGTGATACCTGGCGCCCCATGATGAAGTTGCGCCGCTACGATAACTTCTACCGGGTGATTGACCAGGCCAACCGTTGCATCAAGTACATTCCACAGATACCTTTGGAAGAATTCACCAACCAGGGTACTGCCGAAGCCGACCGGGCCCGATTGGTGGGAGAAGCTTATTTTCTCAAAGCATTCACCTACTTCTACATGGCCCGTATCTGGGGCGGTGTGCCCATTGTAAATGAATCGGCTGAAAAGATCACTGATGCAGTAGAATTACCACGTTCTACCGAAGAAGAAGTGCTGGCTGAAGTAAAGGCAAGTCTTACGGAAGCGCTTAAGCGCCTTTCCTGGGGATACACCAGTGAAAGCAGCCGGGCCATACGTGCCAACAAGGGTGCGGCTTTCTCCTTACTGGCCCATACGTATGCCTGGGAAGGCAATTATGAAGATTGTGCAAAGGCCGCTGATTCAGTATTGCTGAGTAACAATTACTCCTACGTTTCCCGCCAGACCTACCTGGATATTTTTAAAGGAAAATCTTCTGAAGGTATATTCGAAATCGCACAGAATGCGAACAATGAAGGAAGCAATAACTCCATTTCATTCTATTCCCTGCGCGGAGCCTACCTCAGAACCAATACCGGACCACAAACGCTTCATCCGATTGATCCTACATCCTTCAAGAATAAATTCCCGGATCAAACAGACCTTAGGGTGCAAAAAGCTTTCGCCGAATATAGTTCTACGAATCCGTTCTGTATTAAATACTCCAATATCATTTACACGGGGCAGAACAATACAGGTCCCATTGCACTGAACAATATCATCGTGTTCCGTTTGTCGGACATTGCACTGCTGCGGGCCGAAGCCCTGGCTTCCATAGGAAGGTATAATGATGCGCGCCCTTTACTGAACAACATTATGTCGCTTGCGAAACCAGGCAGCATGTACACAGGTTCTGATGGTAGTATGCTGTCTTTCATTTTCCAGGAAAGAGCAAGAGAACTTTTCCTGGAAGGGCACAGGTATTATGATCTTGTTCGGATCGCCAGAGCTATGGGTGGTGTAACTGGCTTTGGCGGAGCGCGGATGACCGAAGAAGCCTTCGCCGCCGGAAAATACCAGTGGCCCGTAGATCCCTACCTGATGTCGCTCAACCCAAGACTTGAGCAAACGCAATACTGGAAGGATAAAATGTGATCCCCTTATTTCAACCATCAAAGTAAAATGTATGAAATCAAATAGAATATGGATGCTCCCGGTGGTGTGCCTGCTGATGATACTGGCCACTTCCTGCAGTAAATCTGAATACTTTACAGACGGAGGTGTGCATACAGCCAATACGCCACTCTCCAATTACGATTACCTGAAGCAGCATTCCTGGAAAAGTTTCGATTCCATGTTGCTCATCGTGGATTATTTCGGGCTGAAAGAAGAACTCAATAACGCGCCCACCGTTTTTGCCGTTACTAACTATTCCATCAGTAAGTATGTCGCGTTACTGAAAACGCAACGTGATGAAAACCTGCCTTTCACCATCGATACTTTGTGTAAAGGACTTTCCGCAGATTCCGTGCGCCAGTATTTCTTAGGGCAGAAGATTACGCTCGACAATGCGGCTTCCACCATTACTGCCGGCTCCTCGCTGGGTAAAACTTCCTGCGCGGTGGTGAAGGAAATGCAGCCCAACAACTCAGGGTATTACAACTGGGGCAATACGCCGGTGTATTCACTTTACTACATCAAAATCATCGGTGCGCTTGATGATCCAAACGCGCCGCCAGTGCCCGGGGCTACCGATGTTGATAAAAAGGTGATTTGTCAGACTACAGGCATTGAAACCCGGAACGGCACTACTTCCCTTCATGTGCTCACCAACCTGCATGTATTTGTAAGATTCTAGTCTTCACAACCAAAACTCTAAAGTATGAAACACATACGTACGCTGCTGGCCGCGGCGCTCCTCATAGGTTCCTTCAATAGTTGTATGAAACCCGAAGTAGGGTTCCTGAGCGATAATATCTTTTACCGTTCCAATCCCTTCGTAGCGAAAACAGGGTTGTTGTATACTTCTGCTCCGTTGGAAACGGATGGCTCCACCGCACCCCTCTCCGTTAAATTGCTGGCTATTCGCAATAAGGCAACAGGACAATCCGCGGATGATTTACTCAAAGAAAGAGAGATCACCACTTTTCTGTCTGAAATCCTGGAAACAGACAATACCATTGAGAAGCTGAACGCTAAAATGCAGAAAAGCATGGTGAAGCCTTTCAATGTGAACCCCATTGGCGGAAGACTGGAATTCTCGCCGGCAACTGCTTATGTTACGCCTGGGGTGTACACTATTGATCTTGAAATTTCTAACGTAAGAGGAACCAGGATCATGAAAGATGCCTGCGAGATCAGGATTCAGGCACCACTTCCCACCGACCTGTATTTGCTGAACCCACCTTTCTGGTCCTTGTCTGATGTAGGCTCTGAAGCTGTATTCTATACCATTTCTGATCCTATGACCATGAAAGTGGAGCACGATCCTGCTGGCCCGAACAAGATCATCTTCAAATGGAAAGATAAGAACGGCAGATTCTTTAATCCCAAAGCAGGTGATGTGGTGTTGCGCGGCGACCGCCCGCATTTTGCGACCATGAATCCCTATTTCCCGGAGGAAAAAACAGACACTGCCCTGGTGTTCCAATACCCCACGGTACCTGCTTTCCCGGTGCAGAAAGGCGCTTATGGCAACTACCTTAACTACTACCGTATTCCAGGTGGAAAAATTGACCTTGGAAAGAACCTGAACAATGCGTTTGAAATGCGCTTCTTCGCGCCAGGTACCTGGAACGTAACCATTAATATTTCTGTGGCGGCTAAATTATAGCCGTCACTTTTCCTTCCTTATAGTATAATACTCCCAATAAATCATGAGACCTTTTTCCCTGTTGCTGACGGCAGGGCTGGCATTGCTTTGTGCAACCGCCGCCCGCGCCCAGAAAGAAGTGTACATTCCCAATGAATGGAAAAATCCCGCGGCAAACGTTCCTTACGACCTGCAGCACCGTTCCCGGGAATCAGAAAACTTTGTAGTGGCCTGGGGGCCGCTGGTGGGCAACGACCCGCAAACGGCTACCGATCCCAATCTCCGTTTCGATCCGCAGGAAGTGCTGGATACGTTGGAAAGTATTTACAGCTTTTACATTAAAGACCTTAAAGTGGTGGACGAGATCGGGAACCTCAGCAAGTACAAGATCATGATTACCATGAACGAAACCTGGCGGCCCGGACTGTACACCGGATGGGCCTTCGGTGGCGGATGGGATATGGTGATCGGTGGAATGTGGGTAGCGCCCGCTGCCACAAAAAACAGCGGCTGGGTGCTTTCACACGAATTCATGCACACCATTCAGTACATGGTGAGTGTGTTGTATCCCGGCCACGGTTATATGGGCGTGGACCATAGCGGCTTCTTCTGGGAAACGCATGCCAATTTCATGGCCCTGCAACGTTACCCTGAACTCGTGGGAAACACGGATATGCCAAGGGGAATGAACATGAACCATTATTATATTGGTTCAGCCAGAAAACACTATGCCTCCTGGTATTTCCTGCAACTTTTTAAAGATAAATACGGGATTGAATTCATTAACCGAATCTGGAAGGAATCTGATCCTAACAGTAAAGAACACCCGCTTCAAACCGTAAAAAGATTACTCGGTCTTTCCCAGGAAGGATTGAATGACCTGATGGCGGAAAATGCCCTGCGCTGCGCGAAGTGGGATTTCAGCAACCGCGCGCAAATGACTGCTGCTGAAAACGGGCTCGGCAAAGAATACTTCTGGAGAAGATACATGCTGCTTGATTCCCTCGCGCCCGGAAGATTCGCAATTCCCGACCGCCTGGCACCACAGGATTACGGCACCAATGTAATCCGGCTGTTCCCCAAAAAAGAGCAGGGCTGTGATAAAGAATACGTGTACCTCCGTTTTAAAGGACATGTAGACGCAGGGGCAAACTCAGGATGGCGTTTTGGTATTGTTACCGTGCAACAGGATGGCGGTATCACGTATAGTCCTACCATGAAAGATGGCGAACTCTTGTACACCTTACCTGAAAACACCACGGAAACCTACCTGGTGGTGATGGGCGCGCCAACAGTGCACCACAACTACAACCTGTTTGAGCCAGGATTTCCGAAACTGTACAGGTATCCCTGGGAAATTAATATTCAGGGGGCAGTACCTGAAGGGTATCAACCTGGCTTCAGAATGGTGAACGGTGTGGCCGGAGCGGCCCATGCCAATGGCGGTGGTTTCGTGGCATCAACTGCATCTGTGGCCGCAACCGCTTATGTTGCGCCCGGCGCTGTTGTCCTTGACAGGGCGCAGGTTACCGGGAACGCCCGCATTGAAGGAAAGGCCATGGTACGCGATGATGCCCGGGTAATGGACAATGCCATCGTAGGCGGCTTCGCTGTCGTGGCTGGAAACGCTGAAGTACGCGGAACAGCAAAAGTAATAGAACAGGGCGCCGCATATTTTGGCACGAAGGTGAATGGTAATGCTACGCTCAAAGGCAATGCAGTGATGTTTTACGCCAACCTGAACGACAATGCCCTGATTGGTGGAAACGCGTTCACCTGGGGCGCGGATAACCTGGGTGGTACCATTGAAATAGGAGGGGATGCTGAAATAGGGGGCACCTGTACTGCCGGTAAATACCTGCAGTCACCGTGGCTGATCGCCGCGCCTGGAGCGCCTGCGCGTCCTGCATGCGACGGACAAACCACACACGAATTGAACAACGATGTGAACACGGCTTACCAACTGTTCTCAGCCAGCGAAATGGCTTTCTCCAAAAAAGTGAGCTGTGGCGAAATAACCGGTGAAGCAGAAAACATGCCCCCCGTAGTGAACGCCGGGGTAGAAAAAACAATCACGCTGCCCGTGAACTATGTAAGGTTATCCGGAACATTTTCAGATCCGGACGGTACCATCGAAACAGCATTATGGACTAAAGTTTCTGGTCCTGCGGCCACCATCATCAACCCCGGAAGCGCCGATGTAATGGTTCGCAACCTGGTGGAAGGTGTGTATGTATTCAACCTGCGGGCAACGGATAACAACGGAGCCATTGCCAGTGCCGAAGTAAAAGTGACCGTGCTGAAGGCGCCAGATGAACCTGTAGTGCCCATCGACAATGGCCCGGGTACCGATTATATCACCAATTTGCAGTTCTGGCCAAATCCCGGTGTGGGAACAGTAAAAATAAGATACCCCCGCATTACAGGTGGAGAACTGCTGGTTACGGATGCACGTGGAAAGATGCTTAAAAAGCAACAATTGAATGCGGGCAATACGACGGAAATCGATGTTTCCGCGTGGCCCGCAGGTATCTACCATGTACGGTTATTCGACACTGAGGGCAAAAAACATTTTGGCAAACTGGTGGTGGCACATTAACCATTACTCCAAATCCGCAACAATGCTTACATACAAACAATATTTCGGGTTAGGGGCAATGGCGGCCATTCTGGCTTTGTCTGCTCCCGCGATCGCACAAACCAATACAACCTATCGTCCTGTGCTTACCGGCGCCACTTTTTTAAGGAATCCGCTTGACGCGCGTTCCGGTGGCATGGGAGAAACAGGCTTGGCTACTTCAGCTACGCCCGGTGCGGTGTTTTTCAACAATGCCAAACTCGCTTTTGCTCGGGAAAAGGGGGCATTGGGCCTGATGTATATGCCAGGCGCCACAGAAGATGGATTCCGCGGAACTTATATGGCCGCGGTAACCGGTTACGGAAAGATAGGGGAGAAAGAAGCGCTTTCTGGCGCACTCCGGTATTACACCGCGGGCAACATTCAGTTCATGGATGCTTCGGGCAATACCACAGGAAATTTCTCGCCAAAGGAATTCGCCATAGATGGCGCGTATGCAAGGCAGCTTTCTGATCATTTTTCTGCCTCAATCGGTTTCAGGTTTATTCACTCCAACCTCACCGGTAGTCAAACCATTGAAGGGAAAAACATGGAAGGCGGCAGCGCGTTTGGAAGCGATCTCGGGTTCTTTTATACAGGTCGGAACCAGCAGGGTGAAGGATTGAAGCTTGGCGCCACCATCAGCAATCTGGGAACCCGTATTGCTTACGGGGCGGGTAATACGAAGAACTATATCCCGGCGAACCTGGCCATTGGCGCGGCTTACGCATTGAAAATAGAAGAGGACCACCGACTAGAATTCGCTGCGGACCTAAACAAGTTGCTTGTGCCAACCCCGCCTGATCCTTCCGCCTCAGATTATACGGCTCAACTGGAGCGGTACCGGAACAAAAGTATTCCCGGCAGTTGGATGACTTCTTTCTCCGATGCTCCTGACGGATTCAGTGAAGAATTAAAAGAAATGACCCTGGGAATAGGCGCTGAATACGCTTACAAAGAAATGCTGCAACTGCGTGCGGGCTATCTCCTGGAAAGCAGGGAAAAAGGAGGATCACCCGCGTTTACGGCCGGCATTGGACTCCAGTACCGCAAAACAGCTTTTAACCTGGGGTGTCTGTTTCCTGCAGGAAAGGGAATTGCACAAAACACGGCCTTCAATACGCTGCGTTTCGGACTGGAATTTGCCTTTTAATATCTGCTTATCTTCTGTTAATATATGCCTACCCTGTGTGGGCAAAGAAAATTAGATTTACAAACCAATCACGAAAGCCGTTTCATTCAGACTCCTGCGGGGCCTCAGGCGGAACAGGAGGAAAAAGAAATACCATTATGTTGAGAAAAAGAATTTCCCATGCGGGACTACTCGCCGTTTTGTTGCTGCCCGCAGCAGGCATGAAAGCACAACAACAGATGCAGCGCGATTACCCTATTCAGCCGGTTCCCTTCACGCATGTGCACCTGCACGATGATTTCTGGGCACCGAAAATTGAAGTGAACGCCAATGTTACCATTCCGTACGTGCTCGAAAAATGCCGGGAAACGGGAAGGATAGACAACTTTCTGAAAGCCGCCGGCAAGATGCCCGTGGGGAAAATTACCGAATACCCCTTTGACGATACGGACATCTATAAAATGATTGAAGGCGCATCCTACGCGCTCCAGGTTAAGAAAGACGCGTCTCTGGAAAAATCACTAGATTCACTGATCGCGATCATCGGAGCGGCCCAGGAGCCTGATGGCTACCTGTACACTTTCAGGACCATGAAGCCGGAAAAACTGCACCCCTGGATCAGCGAAAAAAGATGGATGAAAGATTGGGACCTGAGCCACGAACTGTACAACAGCGGTCACCTGTATGAAGCGGCTGTTGCCCACTATATTGCCACCGGTAAAAAAACGATGCTGAACATCGCCATCAAAAATGCTGATCTCCTTGTAAAGGATTTCGGTCCCGGTAAACTGGATGTTTTCCCCGGCCATCAGGTGGTGGAAATGGGCCTCGCGCGTCTTTACAGGGTTACTGGTAAAAAAGAATACCTTGACCTGGCCAAGTTCTTCCTGGATGTGCGCGGAAAAAGTTCCGTGGGCCGTGGTTCCGAATACAGCCAGTCGCACAAAATGGTGACCGACCAGCACGAAGCGGTGGGACACGCCGTTCGCGCTACGTACATGTATACCGGTATGGCAGATGTAGCCGCGCTTACGGGTAATCCCGACTACCTCAAGGCCATCAATGATATCTGGCACGATGTAGTGGAAAAGAAAATGTACCTCACCGGAGGAATCGGTGCAACGGGCGCCGGAGAAGCTTTCGGGGCAGCTTACCAGTTGCCGAATATGTCGGCTTACGCGGAAACATGCGCCTCTATTGCCAATGTGTACTGGAACAACAGAATGTTCCTCATGAATGGCGACGCGAAGTATGTGGATGTGATGGAAAGAATTTTGTACAATGGCCTGCTTTCCGGTATCGCGGCCGATGGAAAGAAATTCTTCTACCCCAATCCGCTGGCCTCTATGGGGCAACACCAGCGCAGCGCCTGGTTTGGATGTGCCTGCTGCATTTCAAACGTAACCCGCTTTATGCCTTCTGTTCCCGGGTACGTATATGCGCAAAGTAACAATGATCTTTACGTAAACCTGTTCATTGCAGGTAAATCTGATATTACGTTGCCTGCCACGAAACTTTCCCTGGAACAGGTGACCGGATATCCCTGGAAAGGAAATGTAGACCTGCTCGTGAATCCCGCTAAAAAAGCCACTTTCGCACTTCGGGTACGCATCCCCGGTTGGGCAAGGCAGGAAGCTGTTCCGGGCGACCTGTACCGTTTCGCAGATACCACCAGTTCCAAAGTGGTGGTAAAACTGAATGGCAAACCCGTTCAATATAAGCTTGAAAAGGGATACGTGGTATTCAACCGTACCTGGCAGAAAGGAGATAAAGTGAGTCTGGAATTGCCAA
>CAMLPA010000027.1 GCA_946481605.1 uncultured Flavihumibacter sp.
CCCGGGTACATCGACCGTTGGGGGCAGATGAAAATGGAGAACCCGATTGAAAGAGGCGGCGGAACCGATTCCCTGCTGCTGGCTGCCTCCGTACTTTTTAATAGAACCGAATATGAAAAAGCGCTCCCGTTGCTGGATAAGGCCCTCATGATTGATAGCTCCAGCCAGGTGGCGCTTTTTTACCGGGGCGTATGCCTGTTTTTTACCGGTGAAACCAATGAGGCAAGAACGGATTTGCGCAAAGTGTACAACGGAAGTTCCGTGTTCCGCTATGAAGCGGCTTTCTTTATGGCCCTTGGCTATGCCGATGAAAAGAACGGGGAAAAAACCAGGGAGTGGCTGAAAAAAATCCCGCCGGGCACACCGGTAAGTGAGAAGGCCGGGGAATTGAAAGAAGCGTTAGAGGAAGGTACGCAGCAGTAAATCCTTATTTTCTTATCTTCGGAACAGCCATTAACCTTCTTTACTTTGAACTTTACGAAACGAACCTATCTCTACCTGTGCATCTCGCTGCTCATCCTGCTGGCGGGTTTTGCCATCCTCATCACCAATGCATTCAAACTTACTGAAACAAGGCGTGCCATCCATGAGAACGAAAATCTCCTGAACGATGTAAAGGCATTGAATGTAGACCTGTTGCAGGCAGAATCCGCCATGCGCGGTTATTACCTGGTGAACAATGAATGGTACCTCAACAACTACAACAGTTCAGTATCAGGGTTTGAAAACACCATGCGGTCGCTGGAGCGGGATACTGCCGTGGCGAAACGTTTCGGCGCGGAACTGCGCAACATGCGGGAGGCCGCCAGGAACAGGATTGACCGTCTCAATAAGGGAATGGCCATCTTTAGTGCAGAAGGCCTTACCGGCGGACTGGAATTTGTTCACGATGGACAGGGAAAAGTGCTGATGGAAAAATTCCGGGAACGGAGCAAAGCGCTGGAAGATCAACTTCTGGCGGATAGTACGGCCATGAAAGCCAGAATAGAAAAAATGGCCCTGCACAACAGGATATGGACCATTGTAATCGGCGCCCTCTCTGCTGGATTGCTGATCGCGCTCTCACTCTATTTCATCCGTTCTGAAAAAAAGATCGCAAACATTAACGAGCAGTTGCGGGCTTCCAACCGTGAACTCGATGAATATGCCCGCATTACCTCGCATGACCTGCAGGAGCCTTTGCGGATGACCCGTTCCTTCCTGATGCTGCTGGAGAAAAAGTATAAGTCCCAACTGGATGAAACTGCACAGGAATATATCTTCCGGGCCAGCGATGGTGCAGACAGGATGCAAAAGCTCATCATCAACCTGCTCAATTACGCACGTGCGGGTAAGTTGTCCGGCGATTCCGAACCAACAGACCTTAACCTACTGATGAAAGAAGTGGCCGGTGACCTCCAGCCTCTCATTACGGAGAACGGCGCACAGTTGTCGTGGAACGAACTCCCGGTTGTACTGGGCGACAAAACACAGCTGTTCCGGCTTTTCCTGAACCTCACCGGTAACGCCATCAAGTTCAGGAAAAAGGATGTCCCCCCGGTAGTGACCATTCACGCCAGCAACACCGGCAGCGGCACCACCATAATGATCAGTGACAATGGGATCGGTATCCCGCAAGCCTACCTCCACAAATTGTTCAACCCGTTTGTAAGGCTGCATTCGTCCAGCGATTACCAGGGAACGGGCCTTGGCCTCGCCACCTGCAGAAAGATCGTGGAAATGCACGAAGGAACGATCAGCGTAAGTTCAGTGGAGCAACAGGGATCCGTGTTCACGATCTTCTTTCCTGCCACCAAAATACGGTGAGTTTCGGTCAATTAACGGGCAAGTTCACCAGGAAAAACCGTGTAGCTTTAACGTTCAAACACGTTGAATGATGCGGTACATTTCTTTTCCGGTATACCTTCTTTTTCTTTCCCTGCTCTCCGTTGCTGCACAGGCGCAGGAAAAATCCTGGTCAAAGGCCGATACGCTTCGCGGAAGCATCACAGCTTACCGCAACTGGTGGAATGTATTGCGCTATGATCTTACTGTTGAACCGGATTACAATACAAAATCACTTTCCGGAAAAAACAGTATCCAGTTTAAGGTGACTTCCAAAAGTGGTCCCATCTTACAACTCGACCTGATGGAACCCCTGGGTATCGATAGCATTCTGCTCGATAAAAAAACACGGCTGAACTACACGCGCGAAGGCGCTGCCTGGTTCGTAAAAACACCGGCGCTGCCCGTTTCTTCCACCCATACCCTCGATGTATTTTACAGCGGGAAGGTACATGAGGCGATCCGCGCACCCTGGGACGGAGGCTGGACCTTCACGAAAGATTCCCTCGGAAGGCCCTGGATGACCGTTACCTGTCAGGGACTCGGTGCATCGGTTTGGTATCCCTGCAAGGACCATCAAAGCGATGAACCCGATGCCGGCGCATCACTTACCATGGTGGTACCCGATACGATTGTAGCCGTGGCCAATGGAAAGTTGCAGAAAAAAACGGCAGTAGCAGGTGGTAAAACAGCGTACACCTGGGCCGTGAAAAACCCCATCAACAACTACAACATCATCCCATATATCGGGAAATACACCAGCTTTTCCGAAGTGTACAAAGGCGAAAAAGGAAACCTGGACATCACTTACTGGGTATTGGATTACAACAAAACCCGGGCGCAACAATACCTTCCCAATGAGGCCCGCAACACCCTCAAAGCTTTTGAACACTGGTTTGGCCCCTATCCTTTTTACGAAGATGGTTACCAACTGATTGATGTGCCACATACCGGAATGGAGCACCAGAGCGCCGTAGCCTACGGCAACCATTACGCGCCCGGATACAGGGGGCGTGACGGTTCCGGCACGGGCTGGGGACTGAAATGGGACTTTATCGTGGTCCATGAAAGCGGCCACGAATGGTTCGGCAACAACATTACCACCAACGACCTGGCCGATATGTGGGTGCACGAAGGATTTACCAATTACAGCGAAACACTCTTCACCGAATATCATTTTGGATTGAAGGCGGGCAATGAATACAACGCCGGCACCAGGAAAGGTATCCGGAACGACAAGCCCATTATACCTCCCTACGGTGTAAACGCACAGGGAAGCGGGGATATGTATCCGAAAGGCGGGAACATGCTGCATACGATCCGGCACAGCATGGGCAACGATGTATTGTTCCGGAACATCCTGCGCGGTCTCAACAAAACATTCTACCACAAAACCGTGAATTCTTCGGAAGTAGAGGCGTTTGTCTCCCGGATGGCCGGGTTCAATTATGGAAAAGTGTTCGATCAATACCTTCGTACCACACAGATTCCGCACTTCCAGTTCAGCGTTTCAGTAAACGGAGATTCCGTCAGTTACCGTTACACGGATTGTGTACCCGGGTTTAACCTGCCCCTTCAACTGGAAAATAACGGAGCGAAACTGAGCCTAAACCCCGGAACAGAATGGCGCAAAACACCGGTTTCCAAAGCACAGGCAGCCTTGTTAAAGAAGGAAGAGATCGAAAAAATGTACTACCTCGTCGCAGAACCAGCCCATCATAGCGCTTTTTAACATATTTTGCAGCCCGAATTTCATCCCCGCAGGATACATTTGCGAATCAAATATGTTTATGAAGAAAATTCTGATGGTGTTGCTGACCCTGGCAACCGGTTTTCAACTGATGGCCCAGGACTCAACAGAGAATAAGCCCCAAAAGCCGAAAAAAGACTGGAGTAAGGTGGTTATGAAGAACAGATCGGCCGACCATTTTATGTTCCAGATCGGGATCGACAACTGGGCCGGCGCCCCTGACTCCATCCGGATCAAAGGCCTTTCACGCGGTTTTAACGCGTATTTTATGTTCGACTTCCCCTTCAAAACCGATCCCAGGTTCAGCGTGGGCATCGGAGCGGGCGTTTCTTCCAGCAATATCTATTTCGATAAATATACCGTTGACGTGAAGTCTTCGGCCAGCGCATTGCCTTTCCGCGATGTGGCCGATACCAACCACTTCAAAAAATACAAACTGACCACCGCCTACCTGGAGGCGCCCGTAGAACTGCGCTTCGCCCTCAAACCCGAAGACATGGACCGCAGTTGGAAATTCGCCATCGGCGCTAAAGTAGGTACCATGGTGAACGCGCATACCAAAGGCAAAACCTGGCAGAACGCCAGTGGCAACACGCTGAACGCCTACACACTCAAAGAAACCAGCAAACGTTTCTTCAACAGCACACGGCTTTCAGGAACCCTCCGTGCAGGTTATGGCAACCTGAGCCTGTTCGGCAGCTACTCCATTACCACATTAATCAAAGAAGGATTTGGTCCTGAAATACGTCCTTACCAGATCGGGATAACATTCAGCGGATTGTAAAATCATTTCCGGTTCATATCATTAAAAAAAGCGTATCGTATGATGCGCTTTTTTGTTTTCATAAGGTGGATGCGAATATGGTTACTCAGGCGTTTATTCATGCGCTGGAAAATCAAGTATAAAACTGGTACCCTTGCCCCATTCAGACTTCACATCCACTTCCGCTTTGTGTGATTGCAGAATATTGAGCGTAGCGGCCAGTCCCAGTCCCATGCCATTTCTTTTTGAAGTAAAATAAGGTTCAAACAACCGGGAGAGGTGCTCTTCTGATATGCCCGAACCGTTATCGGCGATGATCACACGAAAAGCATTGTTGTTGGCCGAAACGTTGATAGACAGTGACCCTTTCTCCGGCTCCATGGCTTCCATGGCGTTGATGATGATGTTGAGGAAAGCGATTTTCAGTTTCTCTTTATCTGCCAGAATGAATGCTTCATGGTCGGGATAGTGAATACGTACATTGATTTTGTGCAGCGTAATACGGTCGATTGCAGCGGCCAGACTTTCGTCCACAATAGTTTGCAGCGCTGTTTTTGTAAGCGCCATTTCAGATGGCCGCGCTGAATTGAGCAGTTCGGTAATAAGGTCGGATATCCGCCTGCTGTTGCGGTGAATGATGTCAAGGTACAACTGGTCGTCGGGCTGACAATTGGGCTGCAGTTGTTCGATGGAAAGATTGATGTTGTTGAGGGGATTTCTCACTTCATGTGCCAGGGTACGTACCAGCCTTCCGGCAGATGCAAGTTTTTCGGCCAGCAAAGTGGCTTTTTCCTCCCGCCTGATGTTTGTGATATCGTGGATGATACCCTGTATATAAGAAGGCTTCGCCCGTTCAGTAATCAATGACGCGGAGAGGATACAGAAGCGCGTTTCCCCTTCGGAATTCCGCAGCACAATTTCTTCATCATCCACTTCGTGTACTTCACTGATCAGGGCGCTCAGTGCATCACGCTGCTGTTCCAGCGGCATATACGCGTACAGGGTGTTTCCGAGTATTTCTTCAATGGGCGCGCCCAATAACTCAAGCGCGGCGGCATTCACATCGCGGAAAGCAAGATTTTCATCGGCGATGAATACGGCATCCTTCGATTGTTCGAAAATGGTGCGGTACCGTTTCTCCTGCGCTCTGAGCGCTTTCATGGCGTGCGACCTTTCAATGGCATAACGGATGCTTCTTTCCAGTTTCTCCGGATTCAGTTCAGGTTTTACCAGGTAATCCACCGCACCCATTTCCATGGCCTTCTTATCCACTTCGGGATTGCCCTTTCCGGTAAGCAGGATCACCGGTTCCTCGCATCCGGCTTCTATGGCTTCCTGCAACAACTCCAGTCCTGTTTTCGCCCCCAGCCTGTAATCTACGAGGTAGATATCATGCCTGGCCGCCTGCAAAGCCTGCAGGGCATCAGCGTACCGGAAACACCATTCTATCTCGAAAGGAACATCTCTGATTTCCCGGATGTAATCGCTGGTGATGAAAAAATCATCTTCGTCATCGTCTACAATCAGGATACGGGTTGGTTTTGCTGTAACTGCCATTAAGGGTTATTGTTGTTCGGGTAAAATGATGAAAAAACGGGAACCTTTGCCAGGCGTACTTTCAGCGTATATAAACCCTCCGTGGTTCTCCGCGATTTTTTTACAGATGGCGAGGCCCAGTCCCGACCCCGGGTATTCGGCTTTTCCATGCAGCCGTTGGAATATCTGAAATATCCTGTTGGCGTACTCTTCTTCGAAGCCGATGCCGTTGTCTTCCACCTGGATAGAAAAATAGGTTTTATTGGAAGGAAGATGGAAATGTTCCAGTTCGGTTTTGGTAAGTTTGGATGCAGCAACCTTCACAAACGCCTGTACATCGTTTCTCCTGAATTTGATGGCGTTGTTCACGAGGTTGCCGAAAAGCCTGCGTGCATGCGTGGGATTCATTTCCAGTTCAGGTAATGCATCCACCTGCAAATTTACACCCGCTTCTTCTATACTCAGTTCCAATTCATTCCGCACTTCCTCCAGGATATCGTTCAGGGAAATGCGTTGAAAATCGGACTGGTTACGGCTTACACGGGAAAACTCCAAAAGGTTATCGATCAGTTGCCGCATGTTCGCGGTACTGGCCAGTATTCTGTTGAGGTAAACAGCAGATTCGGGCGACAACTCGTCTGCGGCACGGGTGCGCAGTCTTTCGCTGAAGGTGCTTATTTTCCGGAGCGGCTCCTGCAGGTCGTGTGAGGCTACATAAGCAAACTCTTCCAACTCTAGGTTGGAGCGGTGCAGGTCTCGGATCATACGCTCCCGCTCTTTGTCGCGCATACGGATCTCCGTTATATCCCTGGTAATACCGATCAGTTTTAATGCGCCATTATTGCCGTTGGGAATTGGCTTTCCCTGTATCACGATCAGCCTGGGGAGCAGGCCCTGTGGTTCAACGGTACATTCTACTTCAAACGGAGTGCCTTGTTGCAGGGCGGCTTTCATGGCGCTGTCTACCATGTCACGCTCCTCACTGTTCACCTGCGACAGGAACCAGTCGTACGTCAATTTTTCCGGCACCATTTCTTTGGCATAACCGAAGATGCGGTACATGCCTTCGGACCAGATAAATTCATTGGTAGCGGTATTCCAACTGAATTGCCCGTACCCGAGCAGTTCTTCGGTATCCGACAGCAGACTCCTGGTTTCGAGTAATTCTTTTTCCCTGGCCATCTCCTTGCTGATGTCTTCAGCAATGAACAACAGCGACAGTGGTTTACCGGAATCATCTTTACGGAGCACGGTTCCTTTGGTACGGAAGTAACTCCAGGCGCCTTCTTTGTTGTTGAGTCTGCAATTAAAGGAGTGCTGACCATCTTCTTTGAGGAAGCGGTCTATTTCAGTCTGAACGAGGTTCAGGTCTTCTTTATACACAAGGTTCCCGAAATCGTCCCATCCTTCGGCTTCTTCTTTGGTGAAGCCAAGAATACTCGTAAAACCGGGGTTGGTGTACCGGAGTTTCTTTTCAGCGGTATCATAAATGTAAATGATACCGGGAAAAGCCCCTGCCAGCCTTTCTCTTGCATCTGTTTCCGCCTCCGTATCCCCGAATAATACCCGGAGGAAGTGGAGGTCGTTGTTTTCACTCTTGCCCATCGGCGGCATTATTTATTGACCAGATCCTGGTACTGTTTCATTTTATTGTACAGTGTTTTCCGGTCGATGTTCAGCAGGCGTGCGGCCTTGCTTTTATTAAAGTTTACCTGTTTCAGGGCCTCCACGATCATTTCATATTCCGCGTCGAGACTGGCTGATTTCAGGGAGTGGTCATGGATTACAGGTTTTTGTGGTGCAGGCGCAATTGAAGCCGGCTGCATCGGTTGGTTGGATGGTATAATGGTGGTGGAAGGAACAGGTTCTGGCGCTGGTGCGGCAGAACCTGTTCCTCCGAATTGCAGTTTGGAAAAATTTGAAATTTCGAATGGCAGGAACCTGGACTCAATGAGATCACCATCCGCAAGGAGGGTGGCTCTCTTCACCACGTTCTTGAGTTCGCGAAGGTTTCCATGCCACACATAGTGCAGGAAAATATGCTCCACTTCGGGTGAAAAATCTTTTACGTTCTTGCCCAGTTCTTTGTTGGTTAAACCCAGGAAGTGGCGCGCGAACACCATGATGTCCTCTTTCCTTTCGCGGAGCGGCGGTACATCAATACTGAATTCATTGAAACGGTGGTAAAGGTCCTCGCGGAATTTCCCGTTCCTGGAAGCTTCCCAAAGTCTTTCGTTGCTGGCTACGATGATGCGCACATCCAGTTCAATATCCTTCGTGCCACCCACACGGCGCATTTTTCTTTCCTGCACCACCCTCAGCAAAGAGACCTGCACATCGTAAGGGAGGTTACCGATTTCATCTAGGAAAATGGTACCGCCATTCGCAAGTTCAAAGCTACCGGGCTTCTGTTGCAGCGCTCCGGTGAAGGATCCTTTTTCATGGCCGAACAATTCGCTGGCCGCGAGTTCTTTGGAGAGGGCGCCACAATCTATGGCCACGAAAGGCTTATCCGCCCGCTTACTTTTTTTATGGATTTCCTGTGCGATGGCTTCCTTGCCACTACCCGATTCACCATAGATGATCACACTGAAATTGGTGGGCCCCACCAGTTCAATCTGTTTGATGATATTCACGAACTGCGCACTGTTCCCGAAAATGTATTCACCGGAATACACCAATTTCTGCTTAGGGGCGCTTTCTTTCCTTGGCGTATCGGGATGCCCATTCAGTTCTTCTTTGCGGCTTTCCGGCGCGGGGCTTTGCAATGCTTTTTTAATGGTAAGCAGAATTTCATCTGGCAGCAGGGGCTTCGTCACATAATCGAAGGCACCCATTTTCATCACTTCAACGGCCAGTTTGATGTCGCTGTACCCCGTCATGACGATTACCTGGATGTCCGGATTTTTCTCTTTGATGCGGGTGAGCAATTGAAGCCCATCCATATCATCAAGGCGGAAATCGGCCATCACGAGGTCGGGACTGAACGTCTCCACGATCTCCAGTGCTTTTTTACCGTTGAGGGTATCCATTACATCATACCCGTGGCGGGACAAAAAGCCCTTGAGGAGCAGGCACATGTCTCTGTCATCATCGACCACCAGAATTTTTTGCATTGCAGCCATAATTGTGTTTAGTTATTAAGGGGTTTTTTCAAACATCATGCCCAGAGGCACCTCATTTGAGCAACTGGAATCTGCAACAGGTCGCGGTACTTGGCAATGGTCCTTCTTGCGATGTTGTACCCTTTCTGTCCGAGTATGGCCACGAGTTGCTGATCGGTATATGGTTTTCTTTTGTCTTCGGCTTCAATCACTTCCACGATGGCGTTCTGGATCACTTTATTGCTCACTACATCACCTTTCTGCGTCAGCAATCCTTCAGTAAAAAGATCTTTCAGGAGAATCGTACCGAAATGTGTTTCCGCGTATTTGTTGCAGGTGATCCTCGACACGGTGGAAATATCCATTCCTACTACTTCTGCAATATTCTTCAGGATCATTGGTTTCAGCACCCTGATGTCTCCTTCTATAAAATATTCCTGTTGCCACTCCACAATAGCCTCCATGATCCTGCGCATAGTTTGTTCGCGCTGTCGGATGGCCTGAATGAACCAACGTGCGGCGTTCAGTTTGTTGCGCACATATTGGATGGCGGATTTATCTTTCTGTTCCCCGTGCTGCATCGCTTCCACCTGTTGTTGCCAGTCGCTGCTGATGTGCAATCCCGCCGATCTTTCTTTGCAAAGCAGTACACGTGGTTTGTCGTCTTCCATTGTAACTATAAAGTCCGGTACAATGGTTTGCCTTGGTTGCTGAACAGCTTCGCTTTCCAGCACGGGCTTCATCTGCATACCAGCTATTAATTCCAGTACGATGCGGAACTCGTCATCTTCCAGGTTCAGTTTGTGCATGATCCTTTCCAACTGGCGGTTCATCAGTTCCTGGTAATGGTCTTTCATCAAAGCGATGGCCATCTTCACATCCGGTCTTTTGGTATTCATCCTGTTCAGTTGAAACAGGAGGTATTCCCGGGTATCACGACAGCCAAGCCCTGCGGGTTCGAGTGTACGCACCGTATTGAGCACAGCCTGTACTTTTTCCGGATCAACCAGTTGTCCCTGCCTGAATGAAAAATCGTCGGCCAGTGCGGCGGCATCCATAGCCAGGAATCCGTTCTCATCCAGACAATCGATGATATAATCCGCGATTTTCACTTCCAGTTCATCGGTAATGCTCCAGCGGAACTGTTGCCTGGCTTCTTCTCTGAAACAAACAGACGCTACGAGCGGCTTTTCGGGCATGGCCTCATCGGAAAAGTAGTTGCCGTATTCGAGTTTATAGTCGGGCACATCGTCGTAAGCGAATTCATCGTAATCACGGAAATCATCTTCTTTCACCGCCTTTTCCGGGATCTCCTCATATTCATCCTGCTGCTGCTCGAGCATTGGGTTATCGTTCAATTCCTGTTGAATCCTGTGCTCTAGTTCCATTGTATTCAAATGAAAAAGGTGCAGCAACTGGATTTGATGCGGCAGTATCTTTGTCTGTTGTTTTAATTGCTGGTGCTGGTAGATCATAGCAGTAATTTTTACGCACTATGTAGAACAAGCGGAAAGCCAGAAAGCAAAAAAACGTTAATTAGCAGAAACAAATAATCAACTATCTGAAAATCAATATAATATACATTAATTGATTAAACTGCTTCTAAACATGGAAGATAGTAAAAAATCATTTGTGTAGAAAATATTTCCCTATTCGGGGAGAAGGGGTTTTAATCTGTGGCTTCCTGGTTTTTCCGGTCTACACTTTCTTCTTTCTTTTCTTTTTCCTGATTGGCCCGTTCTTCCTCCGTAGCGGCGATACCGGCCTTGCCATCCGGCGCCTTCTCTTTTACCCTTTCATCATTTTTGTCCTTATAAAGCTGGTCGTCTTTTTTGTTGGTTGGATGCTTTTTCATCTTGTTTTTGGGTATAATGCTGAAAAATTTATGCCCTCCCAACCTTTTGTTTAAGCATATCTTATCTTTGATGCGTTTAAATTAAAACATACCTGGTTAAGGTTGCACGGACTATAACGTATCCGCATAACCGAATTTAAGGCGCAATAAAGTTAGAATCAATACAACAGAGCACATGAGTAAGATGGTGATCCTCATAGCGGAAGATGATGCGGATGATCGGTTCCTTTTTGAAACCGCGTTTTCAGAAAAAGGTTATCCCGAGCAACTGGCATTTGTAGAGAATGGCGTTGAACTATTTGAGTATCTCCAGCAGTTGGACTCAGTTGAAGCGAAAGCCACACAATACCCTGCCTGCATATTACTTGACCTGAACATGCCCCGCAAAGATGGCAGAGAGGCGCTGAAAGAATTGAAGCAACACGCTGTTTTCAAAAAAATTCCTGTAATTGTTTTTACCACTACAAAAAATGAGTTGGAAATCACCCGTTGTTATGAATTGGGGGCCAATACTTATGTGGTAAAACCCGTGAGTTTCGATGGGTTGCTGAAAGTGGTGGAAGACATCCGCAATTACTGGTTCAGTACGGCCTCTATTCCCGGATAAAAAAATCCTGCTTACCGGAGGCCCTTCCCGGTAAGCAGGATCATACATTTTGGCGGGTAAAACTACGAAAGTGCAGCTTTTACTTTGCCTGCTTTGTTTTGTGCTTCATGGATAGCGTCTTCAGCTTCATCGGCCAGGTTCTGCGCCTGAGATTGTGCTTTTCCCGCGAACTGCCTGATGCGGCCAGCCCAATCGTCTGCTGTATGTTTGATCTTTTTCCTGGTCTCTGAACCTTTATCCGGAGCCATCAATAAACCGATCACAGTTCCAGCCAGCGCAGCGCCGGCAATACCCAACAAGATTTTGGTTTGATTTTTCATAACGTCACGTTTTAAAAGGTGATAGAATAATTATTCCTTTGAAAAAACCGTACCAGATTGCGAGGCACTAAAAACCGGAAAACTGCGTTTCTACCTTTTGTGGAAGAATGCCCCCTAAAATATGGCCTTTGTACCATATAAGTCCGGCACGATTATCACAGTCTTATACATGCTTACTTCAGCCACTACCACCCATATCGGCGCTGATTATTGTTGCGCCATCGTTTTATTCGCTAACTTAGTAGTTCAGTTATCATGAGCAATAAAAAAGTTTTGATCATAGACGATGAGGAAGACTTTTGCCTGCTGCTGCAAGGGTACCTGAAAAGGAAGGCGTTCGATGTAACGGTATCGAACACCCTAAAAGAAGGCATGCGGAAGTTTGGGGAATTATGCCCCGATGTGTTGTTCCTCGACAACAATCTCCCCGACGGGCTCGGCTGGGAGCAATTGCCCCGTTTTGCCGCACAACATCCCAATACACAGTTCTATCTCGTAAGCGCCTACCATCCCACCTTACCACCGGTGCAGGAAAACACGGTCGTGAAAGTGTTTGAAAAACCCATTTCATTCCGTGATCTGGACCAGTTTCTTTAATTTACGGCATGTTTGAAGCATTGGTTAAAGGACTTGCCCTGGGTTCGGTGCTGGCCATATCTGTTGGTCCGGTCATCTTTACCATACTCAAACAAAGCATCAACAACGGGAAAGAGGGCGGACTGAGTTTCGTGGGTGGCGTATGGTTGAGTGATGTTTTGCTGATAGTCCTTTGTAATGCATTCTCGGAAATGGTTCAACACCTATTGCATTACCAGAAAGCCATCGGTTATACCGGCAGTATTTTCCTGGTAGGTATGGGCGTTTTTTACGCGTTCTTCAAAAAGATTAAACTCCGTGGCGAAACTGCCACATTGAAAGCGTTCAACAAATCCGATTTCGCGAAAATCTTCAGCAGTGGCTTTCTGCTCAATACACTTAACCCTGGCGTATTCCTGTTCTGGCTCACCAGCGCTACCACGTTATCTGTAAGTCATTCCGTGCAGGAACGCATGCTCATCTTTTCGGCCTGCATGGGCCTGAATATGGGCGCGGATATCTTCAAAGTATTTCTCGCCGGGAAGATCAGGCACCGCCTCAACCTCGCCACCATTTCGCTCATCAATAAAATATCCGGAAGCCTGCTTATTGTTTTCGGACTGGTATTATTCTGGGGAACTTATTACGCATTAACAAAAAATTAGCGTAAAAACATGGAGCACACCTTAACTTAGGTTTATGAAACCGGCATTGCTCTTTATCCTTTCCATACTCCCTTCTTTTCTATTCGCGCAGCAGTCTGATATGCTGGTGCTCAAGAAAAAGAACAACCGGACCGTTGAAACTTTTTTCGCGGGGAAACAGGTAAGGTTCGTTTATGCCGACGGGCAATGGATGAAAGGAGAAATCCGTTACATCGCGCGCGACTCCGTTTTCCTGAACTTCTTTGATATTCGCCCTATGCCCACAGGCTACGGCACTTATTCTATAGACACCATTGCCGTATTGCCTTTCGCCCTGCATTACCGGGACATGGTAGCTTTCCCACGCCGCAAAGACTCCTGGCGCTTTATTAAAGATGGCACACTGCTAAAGATCGGCGGTGCGGGTTACATCCTCCTGAACGTGATCAACGGGCAATACCTGGATGAACCTATTACAGACAGCCGCAACCTCCGCAGCCTGGGCATCGCAGCCGGTGTTTTCGGCGCCGGATTCCTGATGGGCCGGTTGCACAAGCCGCTGCTGGAAATAGGAAAAAAATACAAACTCCATTACGTTTCCCTCACCCGGTAATTTTCATTTCTCTTTCAATTCCATCTGCGGAATATTATCTTGCAGCCTGTTGCGCACAAAAAAGACCGGATGAAATTAAAGGGCATTGTTCCACGTACCTGGAGGCTGATCAAAAAGATATTCATCTTCCTTTTCTTCTTTCAGCTATTCTATATTCTCCTGCTAAGGTGGGTGGATCCCCCTTTTACCCTCACGCAAATGGGCAGTATGGTGCATGGTTGGTTCAACGGTTATGATTTTAAAAGAGATTATGTGGATATGGAGGAGATTTCCTTTCACGCGCGCCTGGCCGTGATTGCTTCTGAAGACCAGCTATTCGTGGACCATGGCGGCTTCGACTGGAAAAGCATCGAGAAAGCGATGGAATACAATAAAAAGAAACCCAACCGCACGCGCGGCGCGAGTACCATCAGCCAGCAAGTAGCCAAGAATGTATTTTTGTGGCAAGGCAGAAGCTGGCTCAGGAAAGGGCTTGAAGTGTATTTTACCAAAATGATAGAATGGATCTGGGGCAAGCGGCGCATTCTTGAAGTGTACCTCAACGTAATTGAGATGGGCAAAGGCGTTTACGGCATTGAGGCGGCGGCGCAGACTTATTTTTCTAAACCTGCGTCCGCATTAACGGCCAGAGAGGCGGCCATGATCGCGGCCTGCCTTCCAAATCCTGTAAAATTTACGGTAAAGCCCGCTTCAGCAAGGGTGAAATCACGCACACCTTTTATCCTCCGGCAGATGAACAACCTGAAGAACGATACAGATATTTTAAAGGTGATTCAATAGGGTTATTCTTCCTCTACTTCCACCGTAAGACTGTTCAACGTATAAGTATCCGGAATGGAAGTGGGTAAGCCGTAGCGGATTCTTTTTTTGAAAGGGAATTTTCCTGGAATTTTTGCGGACAATTTTACGGGTTCCGTAGCGCCTTTCTGGCGATCGGGCACAAAGGAAAGCAGGGAGAAGAAGAACGGATCACCTTCATCCATGCCCGCAACTGCCGCTCTGCGGTCGGCGATCCGGCAGCGCGCAAACTCGTTGAGTCCTGACGTAAAAGTTCCTTGTTGTTCCACACTATCTCCACGCAACATTACTTTAGAGGGCACCTCGAACCAATCGCCCATGCGGCTGCTGAAGCAGGAGTCGCTGTAAGTGGTCATACTGCCACGTGGTGTATGAATAACCGGGCCGTGAAGCGGTTTATACTCGATCTTGTGGTTTACAACCAGCACATTCCTGCCCTGAAACTGTTGTTCGATAGGCCAGAAATTGTAGTTGTTCCTCCGGCCGTGGATGGAATTCAGGGACAGGGCGGTATCGCCTGAATAGAACCAATGTTTGGCAGCGTTCTGGTAAGAGTTCACAAATACAACGGGCCTTCCGTTCGCCTGCGCCTTAATGGCTGCTGCACGTTCCCTGTTCTTATGGAACTCATCTTTTTTCAGCCAGGGAAGCGGGTTCACATCCATCAGCATATACACTCTTACCACTAACACCAGCATGATGGTAGCGAAAGCGCTGATGCGGAGGAAAGGCCACCATTTTCTTTCCCGGGAAAGGTAGGTATGCCCCAGCACGATCAG
>CAMLPA010000028.1 GCA_946481605.1 uncultured Flavihumibacter sp.
GAGCGTGGCGTCTCCACCGGAAAGATCAGCCGGCACTTTTACGATGACGCTGGAATCGGTATAAACAACGGCCGACAGATCAGCCTCCACGCCCTGGAAAGCAATAGATGTGGCGTTCTTCAGGTTAAACCCGAGGAAGTTCACTTCCTGTCCGGGAAAGAGCGCTGCAACAATAGTATCCCTGGGAGCAGCCGCATGGTTCCTGATATAAGAAATCTGGGGAGGCCCGGTGATCCCTATTTTGAAGGTGAACATTCCACCTTCACCAATTACGGTGATCTCGTTCAATTTATCGGCAGGAACCGATTGGAAGGGAATCGCTGGTATTTGTATCACCAGGCTTCCGGATGTACTGAGCGCATTGTTAACCGTAGCGGGAACGCCGCCAAACAATACCTGGCCCGCACCATCAAGATTGGCGCCCAGCAGCACCACCCATTGTCCGGTGTAAACGGTTTGCACAAGCGTATCGTTGGGAGCGGCTTCATAGTTATGGACCGCGGTAATTACCGGCGCGCCAATTTTATCTTTTTTACAGGCCGTCAGTGACAGGATCGTGATGGCGGTGAGCAGTATCGCGTATATGGATCGGTTGAAAGCATTTTTATACATGACAATAGTTTGTAGTGGGATCAATAGTATGGTACCGGCGGTTCCGACAATTTAGGATTCGCTGTTATTTCCGCGGAAGGCAACGGGAACGTGAAAGAACCGGCGGTGGCGGGGGTGATCACACCATAAGGTGTATTGGGTGTTACCACGCCATTGTTGTAGGTAAAGTTCACGCGCCTTTCGCCGTTCAGCAGTTGTATGGCTTTAGCGGGATCGTAATACGACAGTCTTACCAGGTCGGTCCAGTAATGACTTTCTGCCGCCAGTTCAATTCTCCGTTCAGTACGTACAACATCGGGGGTGAGCGCGGTAACCGGATCAAGACCAGCTCTCGTTCTTACTTTATTGAAATACAGCAGGGCATCGGCGTTGCCGCTGTTGGCATTGTTGCCGAGCAGCGCTTCCGCGTAAATAAGGTACACATCAGCCAAACGGAGTAAGGCATTGTGTTCTGTGGAAGAAGTGAGTTCCATCGTGGGCGCGTTGTTGTCTTTATTTGTACCTACGATGTGTTTTTTCATCCCATTGTCGCCCTTGAAAGTAAAGCCACCTCCGGCGGCATTGAGTTCAGGATAATAGTCGTTCCTCATCATGAAGGTAGCCTTCCGCCTTACCGTATCTTTCGCTGTGTAAAGTGCATACATATCTATAGACGGTTGAATATTGTACCAGCCGGCCTGCCCGTTGGCAGAGATTTCCGTACCGCCGGGAGAATAGATCTGTAACATGTTGCCTTCCAGCCAAACTGCACCCGGTGCCCATTGCAGCGCAAACAGGGATTCAATATTATCGTTGAACTGCGTTTTGAACAGGTCCGCATAATTCGGCAGCAGCGTAAGACCGCTGTTCTTACAAACATTACCGGCGTATTTCGCCGCGCTGTCCAGCAAAGCCTGGTTCCGTATTCCGCCTGATTGCCCAAGGCCTGCCATGGTAAGGTATACCTTACTTAACATGCCTTGCGCCGACCAGGTGGTAAGGCGTCCCTTCTGATCGGTGAGGGGAAGATGAGCGGCAGCATAGGTAAGATCGGCAGCCGCAAACTTATATATATCAGCGGTATTGAATCGGTTGATGAGGGGCGCCGTAATAAGATTCCTGTTGTCTTCAATAATGGGTACCGCGCCCCAGTGTACTGCCAGGTTATAGTAAGCATAGCCGCGTATGAAACGCGCTTCTGCAATGGCCGCGTTCTTTTCTGCCAAAGGAATGGAAGCGGGCGCTTTCTCCTGAATGGCGTTAATGGTGGTATTACAGTGTGCGATAATTTTGTACATGGATTTCCATTGGGCGATCATGATACCATTCAGGCCCGTTACGCTGAAGGTGATCAGTTGAACGGCATCGCCCCAATAGCCCACTACCATATTCCCGCTCAACACTTCGCCCACCGGAAGGTAACAGTTGTAGTTCCAGTCGCCCCAGGGGGAGCCGCCATACAAAGCCGCGGTAGCCAGCCGCAGATCGCTGGTGGTCTGGTAAAAGTTATCCGCACTGATCTGAGACAGTGGCGGCCTGTCGAGAAAGCCTTTTGAACATCCTGGCGCAAGCATACCCGCCATGATAAAAACTGCGCATATTTTTAGGATCGATTTCATGAGTTTGTTTTTCATTTTGAGCTTACTTGTTTAATTGAACACTCGCGCCAACCGTAAATACGCGGGGTTGAGGATAAAATCCATTGTCAACGCCAGCATTCAGCGGATCCCAGGAACCAATCTCCGGATCCATGCCGGAATATTTGGTGATGATGAACGCATTGGTAACGTTAACATATAAACGCAATGAACGGATATGTGCCTTTTCGAGTAAACCTTCCGGGAGACTATACCCCAGCGTAATGTTCTTGCACCTTATAAAGTCTCCGTCTTCAATAAACTTATCGGAGAACCTGTTGTTGTCGTTCGTATTGTCGTTTCTTACGCCGGGTATTCTTGTATTGGGATTGGAAACGAATACATTGTTGATATCAGTTGCCGAACCGTTCGGATCAACCAGTTCCAGTTTCGCGTAATCATTCAATGCCCTGAGGTAGCCGAAACTTGTACCGGGGAATTCTCCGTTTACGCGGAGCTGGTTGAATACTTTGTTTCCGATATTGGAATTGAAGAAGACGTTCAGGTCGAATCTTTTGTAAGAAAATGAATTGTTCAGCCCGATCTGGAATCTTGGGATTGGTGTACCCAGGTAGTACTGATCATTTTCATCGATGATGCCGTCTCCGTTTTTATCCCTGAACTTCAGGTCGCCATACCAGATGCTTCCACCTGCCGCTCCTACCGGTAACACAACACCGTTTTTAGCAGGAAGCGCGTGGTTCTTGAAATCATCCGCGGTCGCGAACACGCCGCCATCTACCATATATCCATAGAACTCTCCGATGGAGCGCCCCACAACAGTACGACTGTTTGTACCGTTCAGTGATGCGTCTTCCGTATTCAGTTTAATTACCTTATTCACATTGTGGGAAAGCGTTACATCCGTTTTCCAGGTGAAGTTTTTTGTACTCACATTGGTGGCGCTTACCCGCAGGTCTATCCCCTTGTTGTTCACCGTTCCAACGTTCACATACGGTGCGCTTAGTGATCCCGGCGACCAGTTGATACCGGTACCAGAGTACATTGGCAGCGGAATCTGCAGCAACAACCCATCGGTACGGCGGTTGTAGGCATCTATGGAGAAAGTCAGCCTCCAGTTAAAAAATACCCCGTCAATACCCACGTTGGCATATTTGGTTTTTTCCCATTCCACCAGCGGATTGCCCACATTCTGTGTGAGCTGTGAGACGCCGGAAAGCCCTGTAGCCACGGTGGCGAGGGTTGATGTATATGCATAATCGCGCACGTTCTGGTTATTAGTTAGTCCATAACCGAGGCGCAGTTTTATTTCGTTCACGTTTTTCAGGTCTTTGAACAGGTTTTCCTTATTGATCTTCCAGGCAAAGGCGCCGGAGTAGGTGGCCACCCAGCGGTTATCGGAAGAAAACCTGGATGAGCCGTCGCCTCTGAGGTTTGCAGTGAACAGGTATTTATCGTTAACCGAAAGGTTGACCCTTCCGAAATAAGATTCCTGCGCACTTTGTGTTTTATCGCCGGAGTTGAGTGCGGTGGTGGGATCGCCGCTGCTGATCACCTGCACGTTGTTGGAGGGAAAGTTGGTACGGCTTGCGCTGGTGTTTTCACCTTTGCTCAGTTGCGCCTCGTGTCCCACCAGGGCGTTCAGGTTATATAAATCGCCTATGTTCCGCGAATAAGATAAATAGTTGCGTACCGTAGTGTACATGCTTTGCGCGTAGTTGAACCTGGCGCTGTTGATGGTTCTTTCCACGAGGCCGAACTTGTAGGTGGGGTTGAAGATATCTTCACTGGCGGTGGAAAAACTGGCCGTCACTTCGTTGCGGAGGAGAAAATCACTCAGGAAGGAAATTTCCGCATAAAGGTTTCCGAACAACTGGTTCCTGTTGGCTTCGTCTTTGTTGATGAGTGCTATCGCATAAGGGTTAACGGTACTGTTCACCCATCCGTTGGGGTTGAAGGCGCCGCCCCAACTGCCGTCGGAATTCTTCACGGCGATGTCCGGGGTTTGACTGAGGGCGGTATTGATAACGTTGGAGTTGGTGGTGTTCACGTTCTCTCTGATGTTCGCGAGTTGCAGACTTGTTCCGATTTTGAGCCAGTTGGTGGCTTTGTTGTCGAGGTTCAGCCTCAGGGATAACCTTCGGAAATCTGAACCGAGTGCGATGCCATCCTGTTTGAAGTAGGAGCCGGAAAGCAGGTATTGTGTACGTGTATCGCCACCACTAACGGATAACGAATGATTGGTCATGGGTGCGTTCCGGAAAAGTTCACCCTGCCAGTCGGTGCCTCCGCCAAGGTACTTTGGGTTCACGAATTCGGGTCTTTCATCGAAGCCCCATCCCAGCCCCTGGTTCCTGGCGTTGATGAAAGTGGCGTATTCGCGCAGGTTCATCACCTGCAGTTTCTTTGGCAATTGCTGCATCCCGAAATAGGCATCGTAAGTGATGTTGGGCGCGGCGGCGCGGCCCCTTTTGGTAGTGATCACGATCACGCCGTTGGTGGCCTGTGAACCATAGATGGCGGTAGCCGAAGCATCTTTCAATACATCAATGGATTCTATTTCGGAAGGGTTGATGCCCGCAAGTGGGTTTGTACCTGCCCCCAGTGTTGCGGTTCCTCCCATAATGATGCCGTCAATCACATAGAGTGGCGTACTCGCTCCAAAGGAAGACAAGCCGCGGATTTGCACGGAAACGTTTCCACCGGGCTGCCCCGATACCTGTTGTACCACCAGGCCCGGCACCTTTCCCTGCAATGCCTGGTCGAAAGTAACGGGCTGCGTTTTCCGGAGTTCTTCTCCTGATATAGAAGATATAGCGCCGGTCACATCTTTTCTTTTCGTTTGTCCATAACCGATTACCACTACGTCATCCAGTTGCGCGATGGTCTCAGAGAGTTTTACCACAACCGCGTTTCCATTGCCCACCGTTACTTCTTTTGAGAGGAATCCGGTCATTGTAATCACCAGTACTTCTCCCGGCCTGGCATCAATTGTAAAGCGCCCTTCATTATCGGAAACCGCTACGCGGCTGGTGTTTTTTACGGTAACGGTGGCGCCGGTGGCAGGTTCAGCGGAACGTTCACTGGTAATCCGCCCGTTCAATTTTACATTTTGGGCAAATGCGTCCATACCTGGAAGCATGTATGCTGCAAGGAGTAGCAGCAATAGTGGCAAGCGAGTCGTTTGGTTTAATTTCATATACGTAATCGTTAATGTCCGGAAACCCGGGGGTTAAAAACCGCTGTTTATATAAGCGGACTACAAGTGAAAACGCTGTTGTTTCTGGCGAGCTATTTCTTCAACCGTACTGACAATTCCTTTCCTGTGTACACCAACTGCTGTGCACGCGCGTTCGCATCGAACGCCTGTGGCTTTTCTGGTGTGATCAACCGGATGCGGAAACATCGTTTTTTCAACATACCCTCAAAACTTCCGTTCCGCTCTCCGATGGTGAGGGTATTGTTGCTTTGGTTGTAATGAAAGGGAATGGTGGAGAAAGCGCCCTTCTCGTAATCGTATTGCTTTCCATCATCTTCATACAATTTGAAAGACGCATCCTTTCCGCCATAGATCGTTAACGTGATGGTATCCGCAGGTTTCTCCATGGCATATTGCAATGCGGGACCCGTGGGCAGAATGGACCCTTCTTTCACGAAAACGGGCATGCGTTCGTAAGGTGCAGCGGCATCAATAGTTTGTCCGCCTTCCAGGTATTTTCCCGAGTACAAATCGAACCAGCCATTCCCTTTAGGCAGGTATACTTTCCGGCTCCGCTGTTGGTAGCTGTACACCGGATTAATGAGTAAAGAAGGTCCGAACATGTATTGATCTGCAATGTTCAGCACAGCCGTATCGTTAGCGAAATCCATTGCCAGTCCGCGCATCATGGTGTAGTTGTCGTGGTACACAGCGCCTGCCAGCGAATAGAGGTAAGGCATGAGGCGGTAACGAAGCTGGTTGTAATAAATAAAGCTTTTGTAAGCCCCGTGTTGCTCCGGCGCGATGTTGTAAATTTCCCGGAATGGGAACTGTCCATGCGCACGGAACAGTGGCACAAAAGCACCGAACTGGTACCAGCGTGTATTCAGTTCGCGCCATTCTTCCAGGCTTTCCGCATTGGGGTTTTCAAACTTTTCCGGCACCACAAAACCGCCTATGTCCATGGTCCAGTAAGGCAATCCCGACATGGAGAAATTCAGCCCAGCGGATATTTGGTTTTTCATGTCAATCCAGGTGGACCCGATATCACCGCTCCATATTGCGGCGGCATAACGCTGGGAGCCTGCGAAACCTGAGCGGGTGAGCAGGAATACGCGCTTATCGGGATCGGTGGAACGTTGTCCCTCGTAAATACCTTTCGCGTTTTGCAAGGGATAAGCGTTCAGGTATTCAGCAGCCGGGCCAATGGCGGTGGGACTCATTTGCAATTTCCGCTGCTCCGGATTCACGTTGGAAAGAATATCCGGCTCGCTGGCATCCATCCACCAGGCATCGATGCCTTTGGTATAGATTTTTTTGCGGATCAGTTCCCAGAAGCCTTTGCGGGCATCTTCACTGAAAGCATCGTAGAAAGTAGACACATAGCCCTTTCCGATCCAGTCGCGCTGGCGGTCGGCAATGTTCTTTTTGTAGAGCCAGCCTTGCTGGTCGAATGTTTTATAGGCCGCGATGCCTTCATAGAATTTCGGCCACACAGATATCATGATCTGTGTATTGTATTTGTGGTGGAGGGTGTTGATCATGCTGTCGGGGGAAGGAAAACGCGTTTCATCAAATTCCTGGCTGCCCCATTCGGCTTCTTTCCAGTAACTCCAGTCCAGCACAATATTATCAAGGGGTATTTTCCGTTTCCTGAATTCTGCTACTGCGGCCAGCAGTTCCTCCTGCGTTTTGTACCGCTCCCTGCTTTGCCAGAACCCGAGCGCCCATTTGGGAACGATGGGGGCCTTCCCGGTAAGCGTTCTGTATCCGGCAATCACTTCATCCATGTTATTGCCGTGAATAAAATAGTAATCAATCAGATGACCTGCTTCTGAAGAAAAACTGAAGCTGTTCTTTTCCTCCGGCGAAAGGGGTTCATGCCATTGTGCGGAAAGATAAGATTCGCTGCCTTCAGGTACCCATTCGATGCGGATGGGTGTTTTGTCACCAGCGCCCAGGGTTACGGGCAGCAATACAGTTGCGGGGTTCCAGGCTTTTCTCCAATGTGAAAGCACGAGTTCATTGTTCAACCATACTTTCAGTGTTCCGCCGAATGTAAACCGGAACTGGTGCAGCCCGGATAGCGTGCTGGAAAGACTGCCCTTCCAGGTAACCACTCCTTTTGCAGGATCAAATTCTTTCGGAAGTTTCAGTTTCGATTCGCCGAGAAAGGCCATTTCTATAGCCGTTTCCGCTCTTTCTACCACAATTTCTTCCGATTTTGTTTTGTTGTTCGCATACGCGGCGGTGAGCCAACCTGGTTCGTTGCTGGCGGAATACAATTGCAGGGCCGAAAGCGCATGGGCGGGGCGTACATCTCCCGCTTGGGTGAGGGAATAATTGTCCCAGAGGATGCCGTAATTTTTTGAAGAGAGCAGAAATGGAACAGCTACTTCGGTATTGTTCTGGAAGAAATTCACCTGGTGGCCTTTGTAATTCATAATGCCATTCTGGTGCTGACCAAGCCCATAATAGGCCTCATCGTTGCTGGTCTGGAAAGTCTGAGTGAGTCCATAATATCTTTTGCCATCAAATACGGCAGGCTGGAAACTTCTTCCGGCCACCGCTTTTTCGGCAACTATTTTATTACCGGCATTGTCGTAAAAGGAAACTGCACCGCTCTTCGCATCCACTTTCGCGATAAGCCTTTTTGTTTTCAGTTCCAACACATCTTCTGAAGGAACCACGTCCCATACCTGACCCGGTTGCCTGGTGTAAATGGTGATAAGGCTCGAAGTTGGTGTAACCTCTTTTCCGGGCGCTACGGTAACCCGGATGATGTGGTCCGCAACCACTTCCAGTTTAACGGCATGGGAAGTACCTGTAAACATAGGATCCGTGAATAAGATAACCCCTGTTTCAGTTTTGATGAAGGAAGGCGGAGCCGACAAAACGGCATTTATACAGCCGGAAATAATCAATGCAATAAACAGCAATCGTAGTTTCATAAACAGCAATCTTTAGCCTGGTCGAATGCTTCAAAACTACAAAAGGACTGTTCCGGACACCGTCTCCGATTGTTGCATATTGGTGTATGAATTGTTGCAACGACATGATTTTCAGCAGAAACCTACTTACGCAATACACTTATTCCCGGAAAAGCAGGAAAGCAACAATTGTCTGCAGCGCCTATGGCGAACCACCCAGCTTCTAATCGGAAAGGGAACCGGTAGCGGCAAAAATGTCACCTATAAATACCATCAGCGTTCCTCCTCATTTTGTGAGGAGGCGTATTTGGAGGGAAGTACTTTGAATTCTTCTTTGAAGGCTTTGGCGAAATGTTTGGGGTTATTGAATCCTACTTCGTAAGCCACTTCTGAAACCGACAGGCCACTTTTTAACAGCAACTGCGCCGCTCTCTTCATCCGGATGGACCGGATGAATTCGATAGGGGTCTTACCGGTGAGCGAAAGGATTTTACGGTATAAAGTAACACGGTTCATAAACATATCCCTGCTGAAATCCTCTACCGAGAAGTCCGCGTTGTCCATATTTTTTTCTACCAGTTCCAGGGCCTGGCGCAGGAACTTTTCGTCAACCGGTGTGATGGTTACTTCGCCGGGATTCACTTCTATTTGTTTCTGGAAACGCTTCTGTAACAATTTCTGCTGGGCAATCAGGTTCCTGATGCGGGAGGCCAGAATTTCGAAGGTGAATGGTTTGGTAACATAATCGTTCACCCCCACTTTCAGTCCTTCCAGTTGTTTTTCCTCACTCCCCATAGCAGTGAGCAGGATAATGGGGATGTGCGCCGTGAGGGTTTCGCTTTTGAGCTTTGCGGACATTTCAATACCATCCATCTGGGGCATCATCACATCGCTCACCACGAGGTCGGGCATCAGGGCCCGGGCTTTCTCGAGCCCTTCTTTGCCGTTTGTGGCCTCTTCTACCTCGTAAGTTGCCTTCAGGTTTTCTTTCAGGTAAAACCGGATGTCTTCATTATCTTCCACTACCAGCACCATTTTTTTCCTGCCGTTACCAGCACCTTCTTCTGACAATAATTTTCCGGCATCCTCTTCCAATACTGAAACAGAACTGGTTTTTACCGCGGCATCGTAAATCTTTTTCGCGGGGATCAATACCGTAAAAGTGGTGCCTTTATCGGGTGCGCTCTTCACGGAAATCACGCCCTGGTGCAGTTTGACGAACTCTTTTGTGATGGCCAGTCCAATACCTGTGCCCTGGTTCACCATCGTTTCCGGCACATCGGTCTGGAAGAATCTTTCGAATATCTTTTCCTGCTTGTCGGCAGGAATGCCGATACCTGTATCACTTACTTCTATCGCAAGCGTGCCTTCACTGGCTTCGCCTGCCGGTGGATGGTAGTGAAGCGCCAGGTTCACGCTTCCGTTTTCACTGGTGTATTTGAACGCATTGGAAAGGAGGTTGAACAATATTTTTTCGATTTTATCCCTGTCGAAATAGATTTCCAGGTGATCGGTATTGGATTGAAAAGAGAAGGCCATATTCTTTTTCTCCGCGATGTCAAGAAACGAATCACTGATGTCTTTACTGAAAGCGATGATATCGCCGATAGCCGGGTGCAGTTTAATTTCCTGCACTTCCATTTTGCGGAAGTCGAGCAATTGGTTCACCAGGTTCAGGAGACGTTTGGCGTTCCTTTGCACGAGACTGAGTTGTTTCTTCTGTTCTTCATTGGTGGTTTGCCGGATGATTTTATCCAGTGGAGAGATGATCAGGCTAAGCGGCGTGCGGAACTCATGGCTTACATTGGTGAAGAATTTTGTTTTCAGTTGCTCCACGGCCTGGGCGCGTATGGCTTCCCGACGCTTTTGCTGTACTTCGTAACGCATGTGGATGCGTTCAAGAATGATCCTTCGCGCCAGCCAGAATAAACCCGCAGCCATCAACAGGTACACGATATAAGCTGCGGTGGTTCTCCAGAAAGGCGGCAGTATTTTTATTTTCAGCGTTTTCTCGGGACTCCAGGCACCATCCCTGTTCAGCACTTTCACTTTAAAGAGATACGATCCCGGGCTGAGGTTGGTGTAGGTGGCCCTGCGCTGGTCGCCGGAAACATAAAGCCAGTCTGCATTAAAGCCTTCCATTTTGTACGCGTACTTATCGATGGCACCCTGCCTGAAATCCAGCGACGTGAACTCAATAGAGAATACGTTCTCTTTGTATTTCAGCGCGATGCTTTCCAGGTGCGACAATGCGTTCGGGAGCAATACGCGCCCGTCAACGTTTTCTCCGGGCGATACATTTCTGCCCAGCAACTGAAATCCCGTTAGTACAATGTCCGGCCTGTGTTCCTGCTTTCTGATCTTTCCCGGGTCAATAATATTAAATCCGGAAGGACCGCCAAAGATCAATTCCCCGCGCGCTGTTTTCAAAGCCGCGTTCTCATTGAATTCCCTGTTCTGCAGGTTATTCGATTCATCGTAATTCACTGCCTTAAAATCATACCCCGTATTTGTTTTAAGGCGCAGCAGATTGCACAAACCGTTTGGCGTGGACACCCATATCATACCGGCGTTATCTTCCAGCACATCCAATATCATATTGTCGGGCAGGCCGTTGGCGGTGGTGAGTACGTGGAATGTATTGGTTTTCGGGTCAAGCATATTCAGGCCTTCCCGTGTACCCAGCCAGGTGTTTTCGGCTTTGTCTTCCAGGATACAGGTGATGTTGTTGTTGCTTAAACTGTTCTCTTTCTGGGCGTTCGTTTGATAAGTTGCGGCCACAGACAGGTTTTTGTTCAGCACGATCACACCGCCGGAGGTACCGATCCAAATTCGTCCCGCTTTGTCCTGCCTGATGCTTGACACATAATCCGAAGGAATGGCGAGGGCCTGGTCCGTTTCATACGCCACATGTGTAAACTTCCCGGACGCGCGGTTAAGCAGGTCCACACCGCCCCCCAATGTACCCACCCATAAATTGTGTTCCCGGTCCTCAAACAGTTCCCATACATTGTCGTTCACCAAACTGGTGGTATCTCCTTCCCGGTGTCGGTAATGCGTGAATTTTCTCCCATCGAAACTGCTCAGTCCCCCGAAGTAGGTTCCCACCCACACCACACCTTTGTGGTCGATGATGAGGCTCACCACCACGTTATTGTTCAGGCTGTTGGGGTTAGTAGGATCGTGCAGGTATTGCTTGAAAGTATTCCGTTTCCGGTCGAAAAATATCAGCCCTCCGCCGTTGGTACCGATCCATAAATTGCCATCCCTGTCTTCCACAAAGCGGTTCACATCATCATAAGGCAGGCTGTTGCGGTTGAATTCCTGGTGCCGGAAGAGCGGGAAAAACGTGACGCTGCTGTTCAGGTAGCTGACCCCTTGTTTGTAAGTGCCGAGCCAGATGCCGCCCCGGTCGTCCCTGTACATGGCAGTGATGCTGTTCTGGCTGAGGCTGCGCGGGTCCTTGGGATCGTTGAGCAGGTAATTGACCCTTAAGCCATTTTTTTTGTTGATGAGGTTCACACCGCCGTGGTCAGTAGCCACCCATATCATGCCGTTTTCGTCTTCTACAATCTGGGTCACGAGGTCAGTGTTCAGCTTACCTGTTGCCGAACGTTCATTGAAAGGTGTAATCCTGTTTAATGCGGGCTGAAACAAGAGGGCCCCGCTGTTGATGGCCCACAACCAGAGGTCGCCATCGCGGTCCTCAAAAACATGGTAGAAATGCGTGCCAGGGTTAGTTTCCCTGAGAGCGTTAGACTGAAACAACAGTTTCCCCGATACGATAGCATACAACCTGAGTATACCATTCTGCAGCACCACCCACAACTTTCCATCACGGGTTTCGGCTACAGCAGTCACTGTTTCTCCATCATCAGCGCCGAACCGCCCCCTTTCGGGAGCAGCATTTTCCGCCTCTTTGTAAAAATAGAGTTCCGCATTTTCATACAGTATCCAATACCTTCCTTCGCGGCCTTTGGTGATGGAACTGATCGTTCCGGCCGGTAACGCAAGCCGCTTTAGAAAAGCATCTGTATCATCATCGAATTGTTCCCGGGCCGGATCGTAAATACACGGACCTCCTGCTGTTTTGATGAAAATTTTTCCGCCCGGCGCCTCATACAAGCCTGAGATATTATTGTCGCGGAGCGAGGTACTGTCATTGTACCGTTTTCTGAACACCTTACAGGCGTAGCCATCGTAACGGTTCAGACCGGCCATGGTGCCGAACCACATAAAACCGTCGGCATCTTTCAGTATGGCCGTAACATGGTTGTGGGAAAGTCCGGAGTAAATATTGAGTTTGGAAAAATTGTACTGATCGGCCTGCGCGAAAGCATTCAGGTAAAGCAGGGATAAGAAAATTATCAGAATATGGCCACGCATCTGTTCAGGTTTGTTGCCGGAAACTTCCTCCTTTGTACTTCCAGGTATCAGCATCCGTTAAGCAGTTAATTGACTGTTTAAGATAGGTGTTTTAGGATAGAAAACAGTGAGAGATGCACAGTAGAAGGTCAATTTTCTGGAATAAGATGGAATTATATTATGACCCGGAAGATTTTAAGGTCGGAAACATTGTTTAAAAAAATCTCAGAATATTACCCCTTCATCCCACACAATGCTTTCACCTTACTCAACCACTTCATCTTCATCCCAAAATGATCCATATCACACACCAGTTCATCCCTGCGCATCGTCCTTAGCCGGTCTATATCAGCCTTCCCGTCCGTATTGCGCTCCAGTTGCTCCAATGCCAGTAAACACATGGCATTCATGGCGTGGAAGGTGATGCTGTTTTTTTCCTTTCCTTTAACCGGAAAAGGGAGTTCAGCAAGTTGCCGGTTCAACAAATGCACTTCATTCAACAGCCATGCCCGCAGTTTACTGTAATCGCCATACAGATTGGGAATGGTGTACACGTTGTGCTGTATGTCCTTGTACACATCAAACACATCGTTGGTGAATTGCAGCAACCCCGCTACACGGCGTACCAGTTCCAGTTCCTGAGCCGAAGGAAACCGTTCCAGCAACCGGTAAAACAACAGGAAGGAGTGGTAACTTTTTTCGATCATAATTGCTGAAAGCGCCGCTTCGGAAACGGCCATATCTTTTTGTTCCAGCGATCGTTGCTGCCAGTGAAACACTTGCAAGAACTGAGTTTTAAAAGAAGCGGGATCTTTTAAACTGTCCAGAATGGAACAGTACAGCGTGCAAACAATTTTTTCGTTCGGAAACTCAGGCTGAAAGCCGTGCGGATCGGCGGTAAGCGATCGTATTCTTTCCGCAAGTATCCCTTCTTCAAAAAGATCATCATAAAAAGGAGAGAGCAAACTGAGGCGCAGTATGTTCTCCTCTTCCGTGGCGCTCAGTTTCCACCCGTTCAATTCGTAAAAACTTCCGCAGATAACGTGCAGGGAGAGTTCCCAGTATTTTCTGATCCGGACCAGGCCGGAAGGCTTCAACCGATTTTTTTCAGCAAGAAGTGGCACCAGTAATTCCTGTGTCCTGGCTTCAAAATAAGGTTCCTGCCGCTTCATGGTGCGCCAAAGCCGGAAGAGCTGTAACGTAATACCGGGTATGGTTACCCCCAATCCATTAAAGGAAGAAAGATTCTCCGCAGCAAATACGGTATTGGAATGAGCGGCGTTTGACATTGAACCGAAGATAGGAATTGTCTGATTTTACCACCAGCCGTTCTCTTCAAATACCCCATCTTTGCAAAAAAATTCTCTTGAACACCACATATTCCCGCTCCCGGTATTATTCCCTCATTCTCATCCTCGGAGCGCTCACAGCTTTAGGACCCTTTTCCATCGACATGTACCTTCCCGGTTTCCCGGCCATCGCCGCCGATCTGAACACCACCGAGGCCCAGGTTTCACTTACATTATCCAGCTATTTTATCGGTATTACGGCGGGACAATTGCTATACGGTCCGCTGATTGATCGGTTTGGACGGAAAAACCCGCTGTACATCGGGCTCTCTGCATATATACTTGCTTCCGCGGGTTGCATGTACAGCAACAGCATTGAAAGCCTGATCGCATTGCGGTTCATACAGGCGGTGGGCAGTTGCGCGGCTGGGGTGGTATCCATTGCGATGGTGCGCGATCTTTTCCCGATTGAGGAGAACGCGAAAATATTCTCCATGCTGATCCTGGTACTCGGCACTTCGCCGCTCATTGCCCCAACAGCGGGCGGTTATGTAACCAGTGCTTTCGGCTGGCACGCCGTTTTTTTCGTACTTACACTGATGGGGGTTGCTTTGCTGGCAGGCTGTATTTTCGGATTACCGGAAAGCCGCAAGCCCGACCCATCGGTTTCCCTGAAACCCAAACCCATATTAATGGGCTTTGCAGGCGTGTTGCGGGAGCCGCGTTTCC
This sequence comes from uncultured Flavihumibacter sp., assembly GCA_946481605.1. The sequence goes on from CAMLPA010000028.1 coordinate 14,702, forward strand.
TGGTGTATGTACTTACCGGTGCCATCGCTTTTGCCGCCCTGTTCGCTTATGTGGCCGGTTCCCCCTACGTATTCATGACCATTTTTAAAGTGAGCGATAAAGTGTATGGCTGGATATTCGCATTCTTATCCATCGGCTTTATCGGCGCGAGCCAACTGAACAGGCTGTTCCTGCTGCATTTTTCCAGCAAGCAGATTGTTACTGCAGCTATTGTGTGTCAAACCATTACGGGCACGGTATTTACCATCGCGGCACTTTCGGGCTGGCTGGGTCTTTACAGCACCATCGCGTTCCTGTTCGTATTGCTTT
>CAMLPA010000029.1 GCA_946481605.1 uncultured Flavihumibacter sp.
CCGTTATCGGGGTTGATCAGTTCTATGCCGTAGTCTGAAGCGGCGGCGAATAAGGTATCGGACAGCCACAATAGGTCTCCGTACCCGTAACTGAGTGTTTTGTTGGTTTTATTTTCCTGGGAGAAACGTTGTTTTACCGCACCTGTTTGCCGGTCGATTTCAATGATGCCATAGGTAGAAGTAGTGGCCCACATCCTTCCCTTTGGATCTTCCACGAGTTTGTTGATGTTTCCGAATTGTTCCCCGGAAGGATACTGCTGATCGGTGAAACGGGTATAGCTGTTGGTAGCCGGATCATATTTTACAATCAATCCGTGCTGGGTACCCAGCCATACTTCTCCGTTCCGGGCCACAGTAATGCAGCGGATGGTGCGCTTGTCGAATACGGGATGTTGCCCTTTCTCAACAAGGGTACCATTTTTATCGAAGCGCATCAGGTAACCCAACTGGCAGCCTACCCAGATGTTTTGTGCACTGTCGTAGGCAAGGCTCCAGCAAAGATCTCCGTTTGCGTCTCCGGTTCTGAATTCTTTTTTAAGTCTGAACTGGGGATCAAAGTAATACAATCCCGAGCCCCAGGTGCTTACGATCACATCTCCGCCAGGCATTTCGCAGAAGCCGGTGATGTTAAGCGCCGAAGTTTTTTTGTCCATCCCCGCGCGTAGCAATACTGTTCCCGCTTTTTTGGGATCGGGGTTAAAAAGGAATATTCCGTTGCTGGTACCGAGCCACAGGTTGTGCTGTTTGTCTTCACTGATGTGGTAGATGCGGTCGAAGTCGATACCATACTGATAGCGTTCATCGGTATGAATGGTCTCGAATGTACCAGAAACCTGCTGGTAGGACGTAAAGAATTCTCCTACCGACCATACTCTTTTCCGGCTGTCTTCAAATAACATGGCCTGTTCTCCCGCGGCAGCGGCCTGGTGGGAGTGTTGGTGTTGCTGGTCATCTGAAACAAAAGTGGGCATAGATACGGTGGCCGCATCCCAGGTAGTGATCCAGACCCGGTGTTGCCGGTCGATCATCAGGTTCAGAACAGGTCTTTTAAATTCGGCTGCCGAAAGAAATGGAAAAAGTGCGATGGTATTTTCACGGGTAAGACACTTGTTTTTTTCCTGATCGTACAGGCGTATGCCATCATCCGTGGCCAGCCAGAGATAGGGGAGCACCGGGTCCTGTACCACATCCATGATCCTGGTGTGCATCAGTTGGGGCAAACAGGTGAGTGCGGGATCAAATTGCCCGGTCTTGGGGTTATAAATAAAAGCGCCCTGCTTGCGTGTGGTGAGCCAGGTATTGCCTTCGCGGTCACGGAAAATATCCAGTATTTCCATGGTATGGCTGAGGTTGCCGCGCATCACGGGCACCTGTTTCAGGTACCTGCCGGCAATATGGAAGAGGGTGACGCCGGAAGAAGACGCGGCCCATATCCTGGAACTGTCGTCCTCCATCAGCCTGAGGATTTTATTGTCGGGAAGTTGATCGCTGTGGCCGGGAATATGCCGGAAGGTCTGGAACTGTTGCCCGTCGTAGCGCTGCAGTCCGTTGGAAGTGCCGAACCACATAAACCCGTGACTGTCCTGTAATACAGCGTAAACATGGTTGGATGCCAGCCCGTCGTTTTTGTGCAGCCGGGTGTAGATGTACACTTCCTTTTGCGCATGTACGCCGGTTGCCAGGAGCAACAGCAGTATTGTGATGAATTTTCTCAGTTTAGGCTGGTTTTGAACAGGATAAAAATACAACTGCTTCCCGGTTCAGGAACGCTGATTTTCAAAATAACATCTTTATGTGGTGGAGGAGGAGGAATAGTAAGCGTAGCTGGCTTTTTTCACCTGCTTATGTGGTTGCCGCGCAAACGCGCTTCCCGGAACTTTGTGTTCTAAAATAGCAAACATGAATAACAAAAGAATCCCACTGCTGAACGGCAGGGTAAAACTCGCGCTCACCCTGTGCGCCATGATCGCGGCAGTACTGCTCTCCTCCTTCGTAAAAGAAAAACACCGTGAAATGGCGGTGAAAAACGTCCTGGACGAACTGGGGATTACACCGAAACAGGCGCAGGAACATGTATGGACAGCCATAAGTACCCGTTACCTCCCGTATGCAGGGAAGTTAAAACTGCTGCGTAAGTACGAGCCGGCCCAGCAGGCTTCGGCAGCAAAAGAACTACTTGCATTTGCAAAGGAATACACAGCATCTCCTGAATTTGCAGCCCGTTATGAAAGTTTCAGGCAGGAGCACGCGCCGAAAGCGCCTTCCACCGCTGCCGAAGAAATGAAGAAAATGGTAGATGGTGCGAAGCAGGGTAAAGCAAATATTGAAAAGAGCCTGCCAGGCACTTCAGGAGAAACAAAGAAGTCCCTCGAGGAAGCCATTACCATGTTCAATGAGCAAATCCGCATGTACAGCGATCCCAAACATCCCGATTACCAGAATATGAAGGAGATGATGGAGATGAGCTATACCCATTCCAAAAAGCAATACGAAGACAACCTCGTTCAGTTTGAAAAGGATTATCCTAAAGTACCGGGACAATATGTGAAACGAAAACTGCAGGCGTTCCTGCAATTGTCTGGCACTGTTGATTTTGCCGCCGAACTGAAAGATGGGCCCAATGGGAAAAAGCTCTTCGTAAAACCCGAATACGAAAGGAAGCCCGACGAGTGGAAAAAATGTTTCCGTGCCGGTAAAGAAGCTGTTACGGCTGCCCGGACTTATGTAACCGAATGGCAGAACAGCATCAAATAAAATGGTCGTTGGTTCAGGTTGATTATAAAGAGGGCGTATTTCGATACGCCTTTTTCGCGTTTATTGAGGACCATTGACGCGGGGAAAAGTTTACGGAAATGAAGGTATTTCTTTGGCAAAAGTTAATTCACCAAAGGAATATCTTCGCAACAAAACTTTCCGGAAATGGATCAAAAACTATTTATGGTCATTATGGGCGCCAAACCCGAGGGAAGACGCACCGAGCAACACGATGTTTTTTTCGGGATAGCCCCTTCGTTAAAAGACCTGGTTCCTGCCATGAAGGAAGCCTGGCCCGAAGCCAAAGGGCGCATCCATATTGATTCCTGGCGGGAAGTAACGTTGGTGGACGGTTTCACCATTACGGTAATGGAAAGAAAAGATGCTCCTGAATACACCCTTCAGGAACGTGTATTTTTCCTGAACCTGGGCGGGTATAAACCCGGCGACATGGAAGAATACCATTACAAAATGCTGGTAGTGGCGCCCGATGCGGGAAAAGCCGTTCAGCAAGGAAAGGCGACCGCCTTCTACCAACATACCGGTTTTAGCGGCGCAACCGCGCATGTGGATGATAAATATGGAATTGATGTGGATGATGTGTACCAGGTGGAAGATATTCTTCCCGATTCCATGAGGGAAAAATACCAACTTCGCTTACTGCCCGCACCCTCAAATCATCGGGAAGATGAATTGCACATCGGTTACCTGAAACTGGATAAGCCCCTAAAAGGATAACTGCTATCCGAAAATTTCATTCAGCAAACCCGCCAACCTTACGCCGCCTTTCAACAGCCGGTTGTTGAGGGTTTCAACATGCTTGAAATTGTAATTGTAGCTGAGGTTCTGCTCCGGGCTTTTGATTTCCTCATAAAGTTCAGCGCTGATACTGTAGGATTCATAGAGCCATTCTGTAATGGGCTGCGCCTGCCATTTTTTACGTGTATCCTTACTCGTGAAATTAATGGCGCGGGTGTATTCCGTATAACTCAGGTTCTGGTATTCCGGCAAATGATCGTCCCAAACCCTGTGCAGGTTAGAAGGCTGGTTGAACCACATCAGTCTGATCCTGTTTCCGCCCAGGTCTTCAGCGCGGCTCACATGCATGGGCTGATGAATATCTCCTGTAATATGGATCAGAAGACGTAGGTACATCCGTTTGGTTTCTGTGGGAAGCTCCTTCTCTTTCAGTTCACCAATTAAAAACTTCAACTTATTGTAAGCATTAGGTGTGGTATCGCTTTCCGCTGCGTTCACCATTTGCGCATAGTTCAACCCTTTGCTGAAATTAATATAGTGCCATGCGTCCAGGTATTTGTAGGCGGGATCGGATTTAATGAAATCTCCCCAGTTGCTGGCCATGGCCAGACTTTCATTTCCCAGTATTGCCTTTATCTGCTTGCGGGCTTTTCCGGAAAGATAGGTTTCTGCTATTTCCCCGGTTACACGGTGTCCCAACATGCCCCAGGCGGACGCGGTGATGGAAGGGAGAAGGCATATACTAATTATTAAGAGTTTGAATATCGTTTTCATGACGCTAAAATACATATCTTATTCCATTTCTAATTTTCAGAAAATATTGAAAGTTTGAAAATGTTGATTATCTTTGAGGGGTGAAGAAAAGAAAATGAAGGGATGCCGTTCAATATGTTCTTCCACTGCAAACATCAAATTGTTATACAATGAGAACGCTCCGCAACCACCTGATCCTCTACGATGCAGAATGCCCTATGTGCCAGTTGTACACCAGTGCTTTTGTAAGCTCCGGCATGATGGATAAAAACGGCCGGGAAGCTTACCAACATTTACCCGAAGGAGCTTGTCCGCTGGTCGATAAGCAGCGGGCAGTAAACGAAATCGCATTGGTAAATATGGAAACCGGGGCCGTTACTTATGGAATAGATAGTCTTTGTACTGTATTGGCGCACAACTTCCCTTTGTTAAAACCGGTTTTCAACGTTGGACTTTTACGTTGGTGCCTGCGGAAAGCTTACGCTTTCGTGTCTTACAACCGGCGCGTTATCGTGCCTGCAAACGGAGAAGGTACTTATGCGTGGCAGCCTTCTTTCCGGCTGCGTTACAGGTTGCTTTACCTGGTACTAACCTGGTTGATTACCGCGGCGATCCTTTCCGCTTACACACCTTATATGGAGGACCTATTGCCTACAGGCCCCTGGTTCCGGGAATATGTGGTTTGCGGTGTCCAACTCATTTTCCAGGCCGTTGTGCTTTTGTGGGTTCAAAGGGAAAAAATATGGGACTACCTGGGCAATATGATGACCGTTTCTTTTGCCGGAGGACTTTTACTGTTACTGGCTCGTCCTATCCTTCTTTTATTTGACGCGGGCGCCATCATGTATGTAACGGTATTTATGGTGGTGTCAGGGTTGATGTTGCTGGAACACATCCGCAGATGCGGACTGCTGCAATTGGGATGTATACCTTCTTTTACCTGGATCGTTTTCAGAATCGGCATATTGTGGATGATCTTTAATGGCATGTTATGAAATACAACAAAATTGTGATCGCGGGTGGCAACGGTTACCTCGGCGCTGTCTTCAGCAGGTATTACGCGCCGCTTTCGGAAAAAGTGGTGCTGTTGTCAAGGAAATCCGCGCCGGCAATGGAGAACCTCACTACAGAAGTCTGGGACGGTGAACAGGAGGGGGCATGGGTGCAACAACTCGAAGGCGCCGATTTGCTTATCAATCTTTGCGGGAAGAACGTAAACTGCAGGTACACCACAAAGAACCGCCGTGCGATCATAGCTTCCCGGTTAACGCCCACCAGATTGCTTGGAAAAGTGATCCCTACCTTGAAAGCACCTCCGCGTTTATGGATTAACGTTACTTCCGCCACCATTTACCGTCATGCGGAGGACCATGCCCAGGATGAATGGAACGGGGAGATAGGGAAAGGTTTTTCAGTGGAGGTTTGTCGGCAATGGGAAGCTGCGTTTTTTGAAACAGCTACGCCTGCCACCCGTAAGATCGCGCTTCGGATGGGCATCGTACTTGGGTCTGAAGATGGTGTGTTCCCCCGTTTGCTCAGACTGGCAAAATGGGGTTTGGGTGGAAAGCAGGGCAATGGCAGACAAATGGTATCCTGGATACACGAGCAGGACGCTGCCCGCACTACAGAATGGCTCCTGCAAAACAAAACGCCCGATGGGATTTTCAATTGCACCGCGCCCAAGCCTATCAGTAATGCTGAACTTATGCGTACGATAAGAACCGAAGCAGGAATAAACATAGGCATTCCCACCCCTGAATGGTTACTGGAATGCGGTGCCCGCCTTATCGGCACAGAAACGGAACTGATCCTCAAAAGCAGGTGGGTGCTTCCCACCCGGCTGCTCAAAAGCGGGTATCCTTTTCTTTATCCCGATGTAAAGTCTGCCATCCGGGCCATCCTTCAACGATAACTTCTTACGCGACCATGGAAACAATACTTTTAGAAACCATCATCAACGCCCCGATCGAAGTATGCTTCGATACCGCACGCAGTATCGACATGCACCTGGAAAGTATGCAGCACACCGGCGAGCGCGCCATTGCCGGCCGTACAAGCGGATACATCGGCGCAGGAGAAACCGTTACCTGGAGGGCCAGGCATTTTGGGATCTCTTTCCGGATGAAAGTCCGCATCACTGCCTGTCAACCTTATTTCCTTTTTACCGACGAAATGGAGCACGGCCCCTTCAAAAAAATGAAGCACCAGCATTTTTTTGAAGAAACACTGGCTGGCGTAAGAATGCGGGACATCTTTTTTTTTGAATCACCCTGCGGGTGGATCGGGAAGCTTGTTGACCGCTATATACTGGCACCATATCTTCTCAAATTATTGCTCCGGCGCAACCAGGTGCTGAAGGCCACAGCGGAGCGCAGCACCATCGCTGCAATTGCCCGCGTTTCCTGAAGCGGTGTACAGCCCGGCTATTTTAGGTTGGCGTAATCGAACGCCAGGTGTACCAATGCGAGCACGCCAAGTTTGAGCCCGCTTTCATCGATAAAGAATTCCGGCGTATGGTGGGAGGGGGCCTCCAGTTTGTTCTTCCCTTTCGGCATGCCACCCAGAAAGAGAAATAGTCCCGGCACTTTCTCCTGGTAAAAAGAGAAGTCTTCAGCTCCGGTGCGTGGAACAGCAAGCACAACGTGCTCAGCTCCTGCGGTCTTCTTCAAAGAGGAAAGCATTTTCTCCATTAACGCGGGATCATTGTAAGTAACAGGGTACCTGTTGGAGTAGGGGATCTTCACCTCAACCGATGCTCCCGCGGCCTCACCTGTTTTTACCGCGATGTCCTTTATTCTTTGCACGATCATTTTTTCATCCGCTTCACTCAGGAAGCGCAGTGTGCCCGTCATTTCCACCTGCTCCGGAATAATGTTGAACCGGTTCCCGCCATGAATGGTGCCGATGGTGACCACTCCTGCATTTTCGGTGACATTAAGGTTCCTGCTCACGATGGTTTGCAGGCTGTTCACAATTTGAGCCGCAGTCACCACGGGGTCTACGCCCTGCCATGGATATGCGCCGTGTGCCTGTTTGCCTTTCACCGTAATCTTCAGGTCGTTCACACCAGCCATAGTACCTCCCGGCCGGTAAGCAATATTGCCTACCTCGCTTTGCGCGTCCATGTGCAGGCCGAAGATGACATTGGGCCTGGGATTTTCCAGTACACCTTCTTTTACCATCAATGCTGCACCACCTTCTTCGCCCACCGGTACGCCTTCTTCCGCAGGTTGAAAGATGAATTTTATGGTGCCTTTCAATTCTTTTCTAAGTGCGGCAAACACCTCGGCTGCACCCATCAGCATGGCAACATGGGCATCGTGACCACAGGCGTGCATCACGCCGGTTTGCTGACCATTGTAAGTTGTGGTGACTTTCGATGCGAACGGAAGTCCTGTTCTTTCCGTTACCGGCAATGCATCCATATCCGCGCGGAGCGCGATCACCGGGCCGGGCTTATCACCTTTTAATATACCTACCACCCCGGTTTTCGCCACGTTTCTTTTCACTTCAATTCCCAGCGTTTCCAGGTGTTTGGCAATAAGTTCGGCGGTACGGAATTCCTGGTTGCCGAGTTCGGGGTTTGCATGGATATCCCTTCTCCAGGCGATCACCTTTTCTTCCACCTTATCGGCCCCGGCATTGATTTTTGCACGGATGTCTTTTTCCTGTGCGTTTCCCTGTATGGCCAGCAACAGGAATAAAGCACTTATTATTTTTCTCATGTCAGTTGTTTACAACCCTATAGACCGGCCAAACGTCCACCATCCACCGGCAGGTTAACGCCGTTGATGTAGGCTGCAGCCGGGCTGCAAAGGAAGGCTACCGCCGCCGCGAACTCTTCCGGTTCTCCCAGTCTTTTTACCGGGATAAGTTCCGCATTCTTCTCCATGATCTTTTCTGTGGTGGTTCCCGCCGTCTCCGCCTGTTTGCCGAAAAGGTAGTTTAGTCTGCCGGTTTTGGTAAAGCCCGGTAACACATTGTTTACCGTAATTCCAAAGGGCCCCAGTTCTCCAGCCAGTGTTTTGCTCCAGTTGGCCACTGCGGCTCTGACGCTATTCGAAATTCCGAGTCCGGCGATCGGTTCTTTCACAGCCGTAGACAATATATTTATGATCCGCCCGAACCCTTCTTTTTTCATGCCTTCCACCACGGTTTGCACCAGCAGGTGCGCGGTAATGAGGTGCGACCGGAATGCGGCTTCCAGTTCCATGGCCGGAGTACTGAGCAAAGGCCCTGATGATGGCCCTCCTGTATTGTTCACCAGAATATCCACGCGTTTATCTGCTCCCAGGTATGCTTTCACTTGTTTTACCAATTCATCCGGCTGCATCGTATCCGCTATTATATAATGGTGCATTTGTTTCAACCCTGTATCAAGGGTTTGCTGCACGCGTTTCAGGTTCTCTTCATTTCTTGCCAGCAAAATAACATTCGCACCCAATTGTGCCAGTTCCTGCGCTACTGCCGCGCCAAGTCCCTGAGAGGCGCCGCCTACCAAAGCCGTTTTTCCCGAAAGATCAAGGTTCATCTTAAATGCTTTTGATGCAATTTACTATTAAAACCTTCTGCCACATATCCGTGTTTTCCTCCACTACTCTGTTGTTTTCACTGTATTTATGCCGGCCAAAACACGGGAGCGCTATCTGATTAAAAAACGTTCAACCCAATTCTTTTCAAGCGTATTTCGTGAAAATTCATTGATTATAATGTACTTATGATTGATCTATCATAAATAAAGGAGTTGACTGCCCTTTTATCTCTCCCAAAAAATATCCTGCCTCCGTTGTTAATGACGGGTTAACAGGCGCTAAGTGTTTGCATGTACAGGTAGCTGGGTATACTTTTGCACTGTACCCCGGAATAACCCCCGATTTAGCATCCCGGAAGTTGTTCTGAAAAAGTAGAAAAATGATCCGTTCCCTGATTTACCCCCTCGTGGCAGGCGTTATGCTGCTTTCCTCCCTTTCAATTTCCGCGCAAAACATCGCGCTGGGCAAAAACGCCTTTTCTTCCTCGGATGAATGGGCCGGGAACAATCCATACCTCGCTGTGGATGGCAGGGGTAGTTCCAACGCCAACGGAACAGGCGGTTGCAACGGAGAATGTTCCCGCTGGGCAAGCGGTTTCAACGATGACCAGTGGATTTATATCGATCTCGCCGCACAATACCAGCTTTCAGAAGTAAGGATTTATTGGGAGAATGCCAGCGGAAGGAATTTCCTGGTTCAGGTTTCCAACGATGCCAGCAACTGGACCACCGTACACACGGTTACCAATAACAATATTTATGTGAACAACTTTAACATGACCGGCCATACCGCCCGTTATGTAAGGATGTTCGGCCAAACACGCAATACAGGTTACGGCTTCTCGATCTGGGAAATGGAAGTGTACGGTACCCGCATAATGTCGCTGGGTTCCAACATAGCCCTGAGTGCCCCGGCTGTGGCTTCTTCCACCCAACATGGCGGAACCGTTGCGGCAAACGCGGTAGACGGATTCGGAAGCGGCTCCCAGGTAAATTATTATGGCGGCTGCACCGGTACATGTACACAATGGAGCAGCAATGGCGCGGACGACAACTGGATTTATGTGGATATGGGCAGCATTGTTACGCTTACAGAAGTAGTGCTGTTCTGGGAAGGACACAATTACCCCAGGAGTTTTCAGATACAGGTATCCAACGACGCTACCAACTGGACCACCGCAGCCACTTTGAACAATAATTATGGAACCGTAAACACCATGAACGTGTACGGTTCTTCAGGAAGATACGTGAGAATGTTGGGCGTTCAACGCAACAGCGGACACTACGCGCTTTATGAAATGCAGGTATATAACTTCGGTGGTACATTGCCGGTAGTGTTCGGAGATTTTACAGTGAAAAATTCGGGCCCTCACCATGAACTCAACTGGAAAGTGTTCATGGACAGGAATACTATGTTTGAGATTGAAAAAAGTTCAGATGCGCGCAATTTCACCACCATCGGAAAAGTAGAAGGGAACGGCAGTACGCTTGAACAGGCTTATCAATTCATCAGTAAGTTTCCTTCAGGAAAAACATATTACAGGCTGAAATATACGGAGCAGGGAAAAGCGCCTGCTTACTCCGAGGTGATTGCAACAGGCTATGAAGAGAACGCGGAATTGAAGGTCTTTCCAAACCCGGTAACCGGCGGCAGTTTTCAGGTAAATCTGGGTGCAGCCGTAAAAGGAAGCGTGGAAATTTCCATCTTCAATAATGCCGGCATGCTGGTGCAGCAGGAACGCCTGAAACTTGGCGGCGCAAGCCAGATCACCATTCAGAAAAGGGCCACGCTCGTTCCCGGCGTGTACAACCTCCAGATCGCTGAAAACGGGAACCTGCGCCACACCAGGCTGCTGATCGCACGATAAAAGGACGGTTCATATATCATCAGACCGCATCTCTTAAAAGGATGCGGTTTTTTGTTGCTGCTTACGGCGTATCTTGGTTGCTCAATCACTTATCATTCTATCGTGAAAAATGTACTTATTCTCGGCGCCAATTCAGATGTGGCGAAACAGGCACTTCTGCTGTATGTGAAAAAGGGATATACCGTAATGGCCGCTTCGCGGAGTACTGCTGAACTGGAGGCCTTCGTTCACCAGCATCTCCAGGGCACTGATCGTGTGCAGGTGCTTTATTTTGACGCAGTAGATACGGCGGGGCACAGGCGTTTTTATGAACAACTTCCCGCAAAGCCTTCCATTGTGGTATATGCCGCGGGATTCCAGGTTACGAACGATCAGGCGTTGGTTGATTATGCGGGTACACTTCGTATGATGCAGGTACATTATTGCGGGGCAGTTTCTATACTGAATATCATCGCGATGGATGCGGACAACACAGTATTGGAGCGGATAATAGGCTTGTCTTCATTGTCTGGTGTGCGGGGCCGTAAAAGCAATTTTGTGTATGGCAGTACGAAGGCTGCTTTCACGCAATACCTCGCGGGATTAAGGCAATATTTATTTGAAAGGAAAATTGTTGTAAATGTGATTGTGGCGGGCTACATCAGGAGTAAAATGACAAAAGGCCTGGACCTTCCTGAACATCTGATGCTTGAACCTTCTTATGTGGCGAAAGCGATAGTGGAGGCTGGTGCAGGGTTTACAATAGTGCCAGGGTTTAAGTGGAAAATTATTTATACTATTTTAAGAATACTGCCGGAGGGACTGGTGGCTAGGTTGCCGTAGCCTCACCCCAACCCCTCTCCCGGGGGGAGAGGGGCATCACGAGATGGGACCGGTAAGCGATGATGTATGGTTTACTGTGCTCAATACGCCAGCTCAAACAATGCGGTTTAGACTAAGGATTTAGCTGCTAGAAATGTTTTGTACTCGTATCTACAAAAACAAAAAGCAATAGGCAAAGCCACCATATAAACTTCCTGTACTTACTTAGGTTATGGTTGGATATCCTTAATAGCGGGCTTGTTAATGAATTTTTATAACGGAAGGTTAAACCATTTCGTTTTACGAAAACCCGTTAAACCAAAAGGATACACTTGCTTCATACCACCAAATCAATGGTTATGAATACAAGTAAGTTACTCCTTGGTATGATGGTTTTTACCACCTTAAACGCAGATACTGCTTCGGCACAAAGCCGCCGTTCTTCCGAAAGATATGCTTCTCCCAACGAACAGTTCAGCCTGGAAGGCGTTTTGGATATGTTCAAACGGTCGTCTACACCCGAAGCTTTCGAGCAGATGCTGAATACTCCTGACAACGATGTGAACAACCTGGACCTCGACAGGAACGGTGTTACGGATTACATCCGTGTGGTGGAACGCATGGAAGGAGAGGATCATCTCTTTGTTCTGCAGGTGCCTTTCAGCCAGGATGATGCACAGGATATCGCCGTGATTGAACTGGAGCGAACGGGGCGGGAGAGCGCCATGATCCAGATCGTGGGTGATGAGGAATTATTCGGCGACGATAATATTGCTGAACCTTTTGAAGAAGAACGCCGGTCCAATTATTTTCAGCCGCAAGGGGGCAATGGATATGGTCCAGATGCGTATTTCCCGGAATATGCCCCCGACAGGATCGTGGTAAATGTATGGTCATGGCCGATTGTAGTGAGGGTGTATGCGCCGCATTACCGTCCATGGGTATCGCCCTGGGGCTGGAACCGTCGCCCGGTTTGGTACCGTCCGTGGAGGCCTGTTCCGGTGCAGGTGTTTTATCCGAGACGCAGTCATTACCGCCCGCAGTATGTGATCGTGCACCAGCACCGTACCGTAAGGTCGCACCGTTATTACACGCCCATGCGCACACGTTCAACGAGGGTTACTACTTACCATGGACACAACGGGCATAAGGTACGCGTGGTGCGTACGCCCGGAAGAAAAAGAGGATAGTTGGTGTTGGATAAAGAAGAAGCCCTGGCTGGATGCCGGGGCTTCGTTTTAGTGATTGTTCTCTCATTGTTCCCGCTCGGTTTGCGTACTGTAAGTGCTTTCAAATATTTTATCGGCGTTACCGGCTTCAAATCCTTCGCGGCGGTGTTCCCTTTGAATTGCTTCCTTCGGAAGGTGCGCGAATTCAGGGAGTACTCTTCGCTCAGCGAATTCGACATACGAACCCGGGATCATCATTTTTTCTCCGCCGGAGAAAGTAGCTTCTACTTTACCCGCAACGGTGGCGCTTTGCAACAAACCTCCGTCAGGACTTTGTTTGATCTTTCCGCCCGAATCATTCAGGGGAAACCCGTGTTGTTCCAGGAACGTATTGAACTGAGCCACGGTATTGTAGCCTTCCGGAAGATTGTGTACGGAGATGGTGAAATGGTTCAGGTAATACCGGTTGTAGATCACCCATGCTGCATATTCGCTTTCTGCCGAAAGTGTTTTGTAATCTTCCAGCGTTGGCGTGCGCCACAAGGCGCTGTGCAGGAAATGGTCTACGGCTTTTCCATCGTTCAGGTCAAGAGCATCTACGGGATCGGAAACGACTTCATCCGTATAAGAGCGGATGATCCTTTGTGCTTCGGCCGAAAGATCGTTCACACGCAGTTCACTCACGAATATCCGGGGATAATGCGGTTCGGGCGGTGCGTACCAGAATGCGTTGAGTTTTTTCTCCGCAAAATGATAAGCGTCTCTTTTGGTATAGCCGTAATGGAGGAATAGCTTTTCGAAAGACTGAATACCCAGTTGCGGCACACCCATGGTGCGGAAGGCGATATGGTCGTTTTCGATAGCAGAAGCATCGCTGATAATACCTTCTTTCACCATAGCATCGGTGATGGCTTTTACATGTGGTACACGTTCGCGGTAGCGCTCCATCAGTCCGTTCAGTACAAAATCCAGTGGTGTATTTGCTGTTGCCATGTCCCTTACTTTTGTTGTGCTTTTTTATACAGGCTTCCGTTCTTTGTATTCAGGAAATCTTGAAAGCCGATTTCTTCCTGCTTAATGAATCCCTTCTGCGGAAGTGTTCCCGCTGCCACCATTTCCACTACCGCTGCCACGGAAGCCGCTGTGGTCCAGGAGATGGCGCGCCATTCCTTCCCGTTGATGGTGATGGGATGATAGGCCTGGTAGAATTCTTCCCGTGCAATTTCCGTTCCTTTCCAGCCTTCCACTACTGCATATACATATACAACATCCTCCCGTACCGGCGGTTTGGCCTGGGTGAGAATTTCTTCTACCAGTTCTCTTTTTTCTTTCAGAATCAGTTCATACAAAAGAAAACGCATCAGTTTCGCATGACCGGGATAACGCATTGTTTTGTAATTCAGCGTATCCACTTTTCCTTCCAGCGTTTCACACATCGTACCCAATCCGCCACTGGTGCTGAACGCTTCAAATTCCTGCCCTTCAATATTGATCATTTCTGTTCCATCGAGGGAGGGCACCATTTTACGGATACCGTTATGGATCACTTCTGCATCGTTGATGTATTCGTTGATTACACCGGCAGGAGACCAGGTAAAGGAGTATCCCATCAATCCGTTGGGATAACGTGGTAAAGCGCCCACACGCAGTTCAACATCACGTAGTTTGGTGAACCGGTTGTACAGGTCGGCACCGATGATGCCAATGAAGCCTGGTGCCAGTCCGCATTGCGGCGCCATTACACCTTTTGATGTCTCTGCCATTTCACGGATCGCGGAAGTGGTAGGCACATCTTCGGTAAGGTCGAAATAATGAATGCCCAGTTTGTGCGCGGCTTTGGCCACGGGAAGATTGAGGTTATAGGGCAAACAGGAAACCACCGCATCTTTTGATTGCAGGAAGGATTCCAGGAAAGTTGCATCGGAAACACTGCCTGTTTCAACAGAGAAAGGCAGTTCGGTGTAAGGCAGTTTCTGATCGAGGCCGGTAACGGTAAAAAGATCGCTCAGCAAAGTGCCCACAAGGGAGCCCACTTTACCAAGTCCAATAACAGCAACGTTTGTCATGTTGTTGGTTTAATAAATTGAATGATGGAAT